>NZ_JBSGXP010000061.1:0-45699 GCF_053610105.1 Kitasatospora sp. NPDC054939
GGGTTGCACGGGGTGTGGGCGCGCCGCTACTTCTTGCCCTTGCTGCCGTACGGCAGGGCGGCGAGGGCCGCGATGATCACGAAGGACGCGATCGGGATCACCACGAACAGACCGATGGTCTCGGCGACGCTCAGGCCGCCACCCGGTTGGTCGCCGTCGTCCCTGGTCAGGGCCATGGCAGGCGACGACAGCAGCATCATCAGCGTGGCCGTTGCGGTGACCGCACCGGCGCGCAAAGCGTTCCTCTTGTCCACGCTGCCCAACTTACCCGTCGCTTACCCCGGCCCGCGCGCCGGGGTCGGCCTTCCGGGCACCCGGGCCGGCGCCGTGCGGGCCGCCCCGGATGCCGTCCAGGGCCTCGGCCAGCGCCGCCGCGGCCGGGGCGGCCGCCACCGCGTCCAGGGTCACCGGAACGCCCGCGCCGTCCGCCACCGGCAGCCGCCAGTTCGGGTACTGGTCCCAGGTGCCGGGCAGGTTCTGCGGGCGCGGATCGCCCACCAGGTCCGGCAGCCAGACCCCGACCAGCTCGGCGGGCGTGCGCAGCAGGAACCGGTACAGCACCTCCGCGGTCGGCTCCCCGCCCTCCGCCAGCAGCCCCAGCCGGACCAGCTCGGCCCGCCAGTCCGCCAGCTCCGCCGCCGCCTCCGCCTGCTCCTCGCCCAGCGGACGGGCCAGCAGGCCCAGCCGGTGCCGCAGCTCCACGTGCTCGCCCGACAGCCGGGCGGCGGTACTGGGCAGGTCGTGGGTGGTCAGCGTGGCCAGGCTCTTCGTCCGCCAGCGGTCCGGCGCCAGGATCCGCGCCCGACCGTGCCCGTCGCGGTCCTCCCAGTCCCGTTCGAACCAGAGCACCGAGGTGCCGAGGACGCCGCGCGCCGCCAGCTCCTCCCGCACCCCCGGCTCCACCGTCCCGAGGTCCTCGCCGATCACCGCCGTCCCCGCCCGGTGCGCCTCCAGCGCCAGCACACCGAGCATCGCCTCCGCGTCGTACCGCACGTACGCGCCCTCGGTGGGCGCGTGCCCGACCGGCACCCACCAGAGCCGGAACAGGCCCATCACGTGGTCGATCCGGACCGCCCCCGCATGCCGGGCCGCCGACCGCAGCAGCTCCGCGAACGGGGCGTAGCCGGCCGCGGCCAGCGCGTCCGGGCGCCACGGCGGCAGGCCCCAGTCCTGGCCGTGCGCGTTGAAGGCGTCCGGCGGGGCGCCCACCGAGATGCCGGCGGCCAGCACGTCCTGCAGCGCCCAGGCGTCCGCACCGTCCGGGTGCACGCCCACCGCCAGGTCGTGGATCAGCCCGACCGGCATGCCCGCCGTCCGGGCCGCCCGCTGCGCACCGGCGAGCTGCTGCTCGACCTGCCAGGCCAGCCAGCGGTGGAACTCCACCCGCCCGGCCAGCCGGCCGGCGGCCAGCGTCACATGCGGGTCGGCCGGGTGGCGCAGGCCCTTCGGCCAGGTGTGCCAGTCGCCGCCGTGCTCCTCGGCGAGCGCGTTCCACAGGGCGTACCGCTCCAGCCACTCGCCCTCGGCGGCGGCGAACGCCCGGTAGGCGGCCTCCCGGCCGGCCCCCCGCGGCACCCCGTGCAGCACCGTCAGCGCCTGGCGCTTCAGCTCCCAGACCGCGTCCCGGTCGATCAGGCCGTCGTGGCCCAGCACCTCCGCGCGCAGCCGCCCGGCCCGCTCCGCCAGCGCGTCCACCTCGCGGCGCTGCCCGGCCGTCAGGTAGCCGTACTCGGGGACGGCCTCGATCCGCAGGTGCACCGGATCGGCGAACCGGCGCGAGGACGGCCGGTACGGCGAGGGGTCGGTGGGCGCCCCCGGCAGCGCCGCGTGCAGCGGGTTCAGCTGGACGAACCCGGCGCCCAGGCCCGCCCCCGCCCACTGCGCCAGCTCGGCGAGGTCCCCCAGGTCGCCCATGCCCCAGGAGCGGTCCGACAGCACGCTGTACAGCTGCGCGAGGAAACCCCAGCTGCGGCCCGGCAGTTGCGGCAGCACCTCCGGGGCGACGACCAGGTGCGCGGCCGCCTCCCGGCCGCCGGTCGTGGCGTGCAGCCGGTGGCGGCCCAGCGGCAGGTCGCCGGGGAGCCAGTGCGAACGGCCCTGCGGGAGGTCCCACCGGCCGCCGTCCTCCAGGTCGATCCACACCTTGGCGTCGCCCGGCACGTCCAGCGCCGTCCGCCGCCCGGCCCGCACCACCACGCACGGCGGCAGCAACCGGCCCGCCACCTCGGCCCGGTGGCGCTCCAGCGACTCGCGCACCGCCTCCGGCGTCCCCGCCGCCACCCCCATCGCACCGAGCACCGCGACCAGCGTCCGCGCCCCAGGCTCGTACGTCCCCTCCACCCCGTACGCCTGCGCCAACGCCAGCAGTTCGGGCGGCGGCGGCGAGGCGTCCTCCGCCGGCACCCCCTCCTGCCGGCTCCCAGCTCCATCCCGATCGAGGTAAGCGGCCATCCGCGGCTCCTGCGCTACTCGGCGACGCCCAACGAAGACAGCCACAGTCCTACCCGGGTGACGCCCCGGTGACCCGGCGCGACACGTCCAGGTCGGCCGGGCTTCCCCCGCCCGCGAGCCGGCCGGGGGTTGTGGCGGCCCGGGGGCGGCGGCGTGAGCGGGTCTTCGCGGTTCCTGCACGGGCGTCAACGCGACCCCCCGGCAGGCATTACGGACAAAGTCGGCATCACGGTCGGCGACGTTGACACCGGGGAACCCAACTGGTGGGCTTTGGCGGCGATGTGGTTCCAGGCCTGGCGAGGAGGCTCCTGTGCAAGCCCGAGTGTCCGTGGCCGCCGGTCGGCGATTGAGGCTGCAGCTGGATCAGAGCCCGGCCCTGCGCGAGGTGCTGCAGCATCCGGCCGCGATCGCCGCACGGCGGGCGACGGCCCGTACGGCACGACAGCTGGCGCCCAGGGCGGCGGACCGGCTGATCGCCGACCTGAAGGGGACTCCCCCGCTGCTGGCCTCGGTGCGCGCCGAGCGGGCGGCTGCCGCCCGGCCCGGCGGCGCGCCGTCCCGCACCCTGCGGCTCGCGGCGACGCTGTCGGCGGCGGCCGTGGTCGGCGGGCTGCTGACGGCCGGGGCGCCCGCGTACGCGTACCCGACGGCCCCGGGGCCCGAGGTGGTGAGCAGTGCGCCGCAGACGCCGCTGGGCAGTGTGAGCGATCCGCAGGTGTTCCCGCGCCCGCAGGAACAGCGGGTGGGCGGCCGGGCCGTCACCGTGCCCGGCGCCGTGACGCTGGTGACGGCGCCGAAGGCGGACAACGGCGCGGTGGACGCGGTGCGCGAGGTCCTGACGGTGGCCGGCGCCGACTCCCTGGTGCCGCGCGCCGAGGCGGCCTCGCCCGCCGCCGGTGAGCTGGTGGTGTACATCGGCGGGCCCGCCGAGGGCTCCGACGGCACGGTGGAGCGGGTGCTGCGCGACCTGGCCGTGGCGGCCGGCGGCACGGAGTCCTCCGCGCCCTCGCCCGCCGGGCTGCCGTCCGGCGGCTACGTGCTGTCGGCGGGCCAGCTGCCGGCGGCCGGCGGCGGCACGTACGGCGTGGTGGTGCTGGCGGGCACCGACGCGACGGGCACCTTCTACGCGGCGCAGAGCCTGCGCCAGCTGCTGGCCGCCGTCCCGGCGGGGCAGGGGCAGCAGGCGGCCGGGCAGGGCGCCGAGGCGGGCCTCGGGCTGCCCGGGATCACCCTGCGGGACTGGCCGACGGGGGCCGCGCTGCGCGGCACCGCAGAGGCGTTCTACGGCACGCCGTGGACCCGGGCGCAGCGGCTGGAGCAGCTGGACTTCCTGGGCCGCACCAAGCAGAACTTCTACCTCTACGCGCCCGGTGACGACCCGTACCGGCTCTCCCGCTGGCGCAACGCCTACCCGGCCGAGCGGGCGGCCGACCTGCGGGCGCTGGGCGACCGCGCCCGGGCGAACCACATCACCCTCGGGTACGCGATCGACCCGGGCCAGTCGTTCTGCTTCAGCTCCGGCAAGGACGCCGACGCGCTGATCGCCAAGCTGGACGGGCTGCGGCAGCTCGGCTTCACGGCGTTCCAGCTGCAGTTCCTGGACGTGTCGTACGACGAGTGGCACTGCGACGGCGACCGGTCGAAGTACGGCAACGGCCCGGCCGCCGCCGCCAAGGCGCAGGCCGAGCTGGTGGGCAAGGTGCAGGCGCGGCTGATCGCCAAGCACCCGGACCTCGCGCCGCTGTCGGTGCTGCCGACGGAGGCGCACAAGCAGGGCTCCACCCCGTACCGGCAGGCGCTCGCGGGCGCGCTGCCGAAGGAGGTACAGGTCGCGTGGAGCGGCTCCGCGGTGATCCCGGAGCGGATCACCGCGGCGCAGACCGCGGAGACCGGCGCGCTGTACGGGCACCCGCTGGTCACCATGGACAACTACCCGGTGAACGACGCCACCCCGGACCGGCTGTTCCTCGGGGCGTACACCGGGCGCGACCCGGAGGTGGCGACCCGGTCCGCGGTGATGCTGACCGGCGCGATGCAGCAGCCGGTGGCCTCCCGGATCGCGCTGGCCACGGCCGGCGACTTCGCCTGGAACCCGGTCGGCTACCGGGCGGAGGAGTCCTGGCAGGCCGCGCTGCGCTCGCTGGCCGGGCCCACCGGCGGCAGCGGCTCCGGGGCGGCGATGGCCGCGGTGACCGCGCTGGCCGGGAACAGCTCGTCCTCCCCGCTGGCCAAGCAGGAGTCCGGCTACCTGACCCCGCTGCTGGACCGCTTCTGGGCGACCGTCGAGCCGACCGGCGGCACCACCCCGGACCTCGCGAAGCTGATAGAGGCGGCGGCCCCGCTGCGGGAGGCGTTCGCCGCGATGGCCACCGCCCAGCAGACCCTGGCCGCCGACCGGGCGACCGCCCCGCTGGCCGCCGAGGCGGCCCCCTGGCTGAACGCACTGCGCGGCCACGGCCTGGCCGGGCAGGCCGCCCTGGACATGCTGCTGGCGCAGCGCGGCGGCGACGGCGACGCGGCCTGGAAGGCCCGGATGGAGCTGGGCAAGCTGCGCGATCAGGTCGAGCAGAGCCCGGCCACGGTCGGCGCCGGGGTGCTCGGCCCGTTCCTGGAGCGCGCGGCGAAGGCCGCCGACACCTGGGCGGGGGTGGCGGGCGGCGGTGCCACCGCGACCACCTCGATGGGCACCGCGCACGACCACCTGCCGGCCCTGATGACGGACGGCGCCGCCGATACCTTCTACTGGAGCTCGGGGCCGCCGCAGCCCGGCGACTCGGTCGGCCTGGACCTCGGCGGCGGTCGGCCGGTCGGCTCGGTGACCGTGCTGATGGGCTCGTGGGGCAACGGCCCGGACGGCGCCAGCGCGGTGGACGACTACATCCGCGAAGGCGTGCTGGAGTACACCACCGGCGCGGGCGGCTGGAAGAAGCTGGCCGACGTCCGCCACCAGAAGTCGGTCACCGCGCAGCTGCCGGCCGGCACGGTGGTGCGGGCGGTGCGGCTGCGGGCCACGGCGGCGCAGAAGACCGCCGTCGCGGTGCGCGAGTTCACCGTCACCGCGCCCGACGAGACGCCGAGCAGTGTGAGCGGCGGCCCTGCCGCGGCACCCGGCTCCTCGGCCGCCGCGGTGCTGGACGGCAACCCGGACACCGCGTACCGGGCGGCGACCGCGCCGACCGCCGCGGACGAGCCGCTGACCGTCGAGCTGGGCGTGGACCGCCCGCTGGACCGCCTGACCGTGCTCACCGACCCGCGCGTCCGGGCCACCGCGACCGTCTCGGTGCGCCGCTCGGACGGCAGCTGGGCCGAGATCGGCACCGTCCAGCCCGGCTACAACGAGCTGCCGGCGGGCGGGCTGCCCGCGGGGGCGATCCGGCTGGCCTGGCACCCGGGCGGGGAGCCGCCCGTGGTCAACCAGGTGGTGCCCTGGTACGCGGACACCCCGGTCGCCCGGCTCAGCCTCTCCGACGCCACGGTGGACGCGGTGATCGGCGCCGCCGCACCGGTGCAGACCAAGGCGGTCGTCGAGGCGGTCCGCCCGGACGGGGTGGGCGGCGAGCTGCGCACCGAGGTGCCGACGGTCGCCAAGGGCCTGACCGTCGTCCCGGCCTCCGGGGCGACCGTGCCGCGCGGCGGCAAGGTGGGCGTTCCGTTGCTGGTCAGTGCGGCTCCCGGGACGCCGACCGGGACGTACCAGGTGCCGGTGCTGTTCGTGGCGGGCTCGACGACCGTGAAGCAGGTGCTGCAGGTGCACGTCGTGCCGCCGACCGGCGGACCCGACCTCGCGACGACCGCGAAGGTCACCTCCTCGGGCGACGAGACGCCGACCTTCCCGGCCTCGGCGGTGGCCGACGGCGACCCGAAGACCCGCTGGTCCTCGCGGGCCGAGGACGACGCCTGGGTGCAGCTGGAGCTGCCCAAGGCCACCCACCTGGGTTCGGCGGTGGTGCACTGGCAGTCCGCGTACGCCGCGGCGTACCGGATCCAGGCGTCGGCGGACGGCGTCAGCTGGACGACCGTCGCCACCGTGGACGACGGCCGGGGCGGGCACGAGACGGTGCGCTTCGACGCGCCGGGCGCCAAGTACCTGCGGGTGCAGGGCGTGGCCCGGGCCACCAAGTACGGCTACTCGATCTACGGCATCGAGCTGTACGCGGTCACCCCGGCGACGACCCCGACAACGCCCGCCGCGGGCGGCACCCAGGCCGTCCCGCCGGCCGTGCCGCAGCCCTGACGGCCGGCCCGCCGCCCGACGGACGGCGGGCCGCCGGCGTCCCCTGCTGCGGGGGCGCCGGCGGCCCATGAGGCGTACCGGGTGCGGACTGGCAGGCCCTTGTGTGTCGGGGTCAGGCGGAGAGCGGTTCGGGCTGCTCGCCGCGGCGGACGGGGGCGGGGTGGCCGGGGCCGTGGGCCCGGCCGAGCGGTGCGGGACGGCCGGTGTCGGTATGGTCGTGGTGCTCGTACTCGCCCCACTGCGGGGCGCGCAGCTGGTCGGCACCGCCGTACGGCTCCAGGTAGGGCCGCCAGCGCGGGTCCCGGATGCCGGTGCCGATGATCCGCCAGGCGAGGCCGGACGGCGGGGCGGGCGGGCGCTTCATCCGCCAGCCGAGTTCGGTGAGGTGACGGTCGGCCTTGGTGTGGTTGCAGCGGCGGCAGGCCGCCACCACGTTGTCCCACCGGTGCTGGCCTCCCCTGCTGCGCGGGATGACGTGGTCGACGCTGGTGGCGGCGGCCCCGCAGTAGACGCAGCGGCCGTGGTCGCGGGCGAAGAGCGCCCGCCGGGTGAGCGGGACGGGCCCGCAGAACGGGACCCGGACGAAGCGGGTCAGGCGGACGACGGACGGCGCCGGAAGGGCGCTGGTGGCGCTGTGCAGTACGACTCCGGAGTCCTCCAGGCTGACCGCCTTGTGGTTGAGGACCAGGATGAGTGCGCGGCGCATCGATACGACGCCGAGTGGCTCGTACGACGCGTTGAGGACCAGGACATGCGGCACGGATGCCTCCTTGGACGCCTGCGGCGCGTGGCTCGCGCCGGGACGAGCGGTTGGACCACGCAACGGGTGCGTGATCTCCCCCAGTGTCGCCTTACGCCTTTGTACGGCGCCACCACTCCTGTGTAACGGAGCCGAAGTGAACTTCCGGGTGTGGCTTCCGTCATATCCCGTATGCCCGGGTGGGGGACGGGTTGCACCCCGGTGGGCGGCCGCCGCGGCGGCCCGGCTGGCCGGGGCGGGGCCCGCTCCACCGGACGGAGCAGCACCGCAGCGGCCGCGGCCGGGCCGGTCCGCGGGGGCGGTCGCGGGTGCGGGAGGGGCGGCCGGGGGGCGGTCGGGGGCGTTGACGGGGCGTCCGACCAGGTACGGCGCTCCCGCGGACAGGCCTTAGGCTGGGCCGGACGGTCCGGACCCCGGTGGCCGCGGACCGCGCCACGCTCCCTGCAGGAAGGTCCCGCCCGTGTCCTGGTCCGGTGCCGCCGGTCCCCTGGCCGACGCCGTTTCGACGCCGAGTCCGTCCTCCACCCCGACGGGACCCTCCCTGCCGCAGCTGGACCTGAGAATCCCCACCAGCGCGGAGGAGGTCACCGACTCCACCAAGCAGGCCGCCAGCTGGCTGGACTCGCACTGGCAGGAGTGGGTGGCCGGCGGGATCCGGATCGTCTTCATCATCGTGCTGGCGCTGGTCCTGCGCGCGGTGGTGCGCAAACTGATCACGCAGCTGATAAGCCGGATGACCAAGCCGGCCGAGCACGACTCCGACGAGCCCGGCCGGATCGGCGGGCTGCTGGCCAACACCGGGGTGGTGAACACCGAGCGCCGCCGGCAGCGCTCCGAGGCGATCGGCTCGGTGCTGCGCAGCGTGGCCTCGTTCACCATCCTCGGCACGGCCGCGCTGATGGTGCTCTCGGCACTCGGGGTGAACCTCGCGCCGCTGCTGGCGAGCGCCGGTGTGGCCGGTGTGGCGATCGGTTTCGGCGCCCGCAACCTGGTGACGGACTTCCTCTCCGGGGTCTTCATGATCATGGAGGACCAGTACGGCGTCGGCGACGAGATCGACACCGGCGTCGCCACCGGCACCGTGCTGGAGGTCGGCCTGCGGGTCACCAAGCTGCGCGGGGCCAACGGCGAGATCTGGTACATCCGCAACGGCGAGGTGAAGCGGATCGCCAACATGAGCCAGGGCTGGGCGACCGCCACGGTGGACGTCCAGGTCGGCTACAAGGAGGACCTGGTCCGGGTCGAGGAGCTGATCCACGAGGCGGCGGAGGCGCTGGCCAAGGAGGCGCCGTTCGACGAGCTGGTCTGGGAGCCGGTGACGGTGCTCGGGGTGGACTCGGTGGCCGTCGACTCGGTGGTCCTGCGGGTGGAGGCCCGCACCGCACCGGGCAAGTCGCTGAAGGTTGCGCGGGCGCTGCGGCAGCGGATCAAGGACGCCTTCGACGCGGCCGGGATCAAGGTCAAGGAGGACGCGCCGGTGGCCCCCGTCGCCGCGGCGGCGGGCGCGGCGACGGCCGCCGCGGTGGTGCTGGCCACGGCGGGCGCGGCCGCCCCGGCCCCGGGCGCGGACGCCGGTCCGCCGTCCGCGCTGGCCGACCCGACCTCCGCGCGCTCGCTGGCCGCGGCGCCGATACCGGCTCCGGTGAAGCCCGCGGACGACAGCCCCAAGCTGCCGTAGCGGCGGCGGCCGCAGGGAAGTGCGCACGGGCCCCGTCCCCTCCCCGGGGGCGGGGCCCTCGCACGTCCGGGGGCCGGGCGGGCGAGGGGGGCGGGGGCCCGGGTAACGCTTCGGCATCCACCGCAGGAACGCCCATTGACACCCTCCCGACAGGGCCCGTACGGTCCTGTTTCCGGAAGGACTGGAAAGTTTCCTAACAGTTCGGGGAGGAGGATCTACCGCATGAGCAGAACCAGCGCGAAGACCCCCCTCGCCGGCTCCCCCAGCCTGCTGCGGGCGATCAACGACCGCGCCGCCCTCGAACTGCTGCTGGAGAACGGACCGCTCTCCCGGACCCAGATCGGCACCCTGACCGGCCTGTCCAAGCCCACCGCCTCCCAGCTGCTCGCCCGGCTGGAAGCGGCCGGACTGGTCCTGCCGGTCGGCACCGCGGCCGGCCGCCCCGGCCCCAACGCGCAGCTGTACCAGGTGAACCCGGCCGCCGGTCACGTCGCCGGCCTGGACGTCACCAACAGCTGCGTACGGATCGCGGTCGCCGACATCACCGGGCGCACCCTGGCCGAGCACACCGCCCCCACCAAGGGCTGGCCGGCCGCCGGGACCGCCGCCCGGGTCGCCGAGGAGGTCCGCGGCACGGTCGCCCGGGCCGGACTCGCCGAGGACAGCCTGCGCGCCGTGGTCATCGGCGTCGGCGGGGCGCCCGACCCCGTCACCGGCAAGCTGCGCTACGCCTCCCACCTGCCCGGCTGGCACTCGCCGCGGCTGGTGCAGGAGCTGTCCGAGGCGGTCGCGGCCCCGGTCTCGATCGAGAACGACGTCAACCTGGCGGCCGTCGCGGAGCAGGCCTCGGGCGCGGCCCTGGGCTGCGAGGACTTCGTCCTGCTCTGGGCCGGCGAGGGCACCGGCGCCGCGATCGTGATCGCCGGACGGCTGCACCGCGGGTTCACCGGCGGCGCCGGGGAGGTCGGCTACATGCCGGTGCCCGGTTCGCCGGTCCGCTCCGACGTCCGGCGGCGCAACAGCGGGGGCTTCCAGGAACTGGTAGGCGCACCGGCCGTCCGCTCCCTGGCCCGCGAGCACGGGCTCGCCGCCCCCACCGCCGAGGCGTCCGTCGCCCTGGCCCTGGAGACCCCGGGCGCCGGCGACGACTTCCTCGCCGAACTCGCCGGCCGGCTCGCCGTCGGACTGGCCGTCATCGTCTCCGTCGTCGACCCCCAGCTGGTGGTGGTCTCCGGCGGCGTCCCGACCGCGGGCGGCGAACGGCTGCGCGTGCTCGTCGAGGACGAGCTCGCCCGGATCTCCATCGCCCGCCCCGAGGTCCGCAGCAGCGCCCTGCCCGGCTCGCCCGTGCTGCTCGGCGCCCTGCAACGCGCCCTGGCCGCCGCCCGCGAGGCGGTCTTCTCCACCCACTGACCCGACCGCCGACCCCTGCACCGCCCGACTCCGGCACCGCCCGGACCCGGCACCGCTCCCCGACTCCTGCACCGCACCGCGCACCACCCGGCACCGAACACCGCGCACCACCCGGCACCGCACCGCGCCGTACCGCACGTCTCCCAACCCCCCGAACGCGGGACCCGAGGCAATGACGCCTGCCCGCGCACCCCCAGGAGGACCTCGAAGTGCACTCCACCACCTCCCGCAGAGGCCGCCGTACGCTCGCCGCCGTCACCGGCAGCGCCGTCCTCGCCCTGCTCGCCACCGCCTGCACCGGCACCAACAGCTCGGGCGGCTCGGACGACTCGGCCAGTGGCAAGGACGTCACCATCACCTTCTGGCACGGCTGGAGCCAGGAGTCCGAGGTCAAGGCGATCGAGGCGAACATCGCCGCCTTCCAGAAGGCACACCCGAACATCAAGGTGAAGACGGTCTCCGCCATCACCGACGACAAGATCAACCAGGCCCTGCGGGCCGGCGGCGACGACGCCCCGGACGTCGTCTCCTCCTTCTCCACCGACAACGTGGGCAAGTTCTGCTCGTCCAAGGCCTTCGCCGACCTGAAGCCCTTCCTGGAGAAGGACCGGATCGACCCGGCCAAGACCTTCCCGGCCACGGTGCTCAACTACACGCAGTTCCAGGGCAACCAGTGCACCCTGCCGCTGCTCACCGACGCCTTCGGCCTGTACTACAACAAGACCGCGTTCGCCGCCGCGGGCATCGCCGGGCCGCCGAAGACCTTCAGCGAGTTCGCCGAGGCCGCCGCCAAGCTGACCATCGTCGAGGGCGACGGCTTCAAGCAGCTCGGCTTCATGCCGAACTACCACGGCTACGAGACCACCGTCGGCCACTACCTCGGCCAGTACGGCCCCGCGTACTTCACCCCCGACGGCAAGTCCAACGTCGCCGCCGACCCCAAGTTCGCGGCGCTGTACACCTGGCAGAAGGGCCTGGTCGAGAAGCTCGGCGGCTTCGAGAAGCTGGAGAAGTTCCGCTCCACCCTCGGCGAGGAGTTCTCCACCAAGAACCCCTTCCACACCGGCCAGGTCGCCATGGCGATGGACGGCGAGTGGCGCACCGCCTTCCTCGCCGCCGACAAGCCGGCCTTCGAGTGGGCCACCGCGCCGTTCCCGGTGCCGGACGACCAGAAGGACAGCTACGGCCGCGGCTACCAGAGCGGTACCGTCATCGGCCTCGCCCGCACCAGCAAGAAGCAGACCGCCGCCTGGCAGCTCATCAAGTACCTGACCACCGACACCGACGCGGTCGTCGGCTTCGCCAACGCCATCCGCAACGTGCCCAGCACCTTCGACGCGCTCAACTCGCCGAAGCTGGTCAGCGACCCCAACTTCAAGACCTTCCTCGACATCGCGAAGCACAAGGACTCCAACACCACCCCCGCCAGCATCAACGGCGGCGCCTACCAGACGACGCTGCAGAACCTCGGCTACGACTTCGAGGCCGGCAAGGTCACCGACATCGCCAAGGGCCTCGCCGACGCCGCCAAGCAGATCGACGCCGACATCGCCCAGGCGAAGTAGGCGACACCGACCGGCACCCTCGGAGCTCCCCATGGCACTCGCGTTCGGCACCCGCAGGGGCACCGGACCGACCGGACCGGCGGCGCCCTCCGCGCAGCAGCACCTGCTGCGCCGGAAGCGCCGCCGGCAGGCGGCCCGCACCCTCGCCTTCCTCTCCCCCTGGCTGATCGGCTTCGGCGTCTTCTTCGCCTACCCGCTGATCTCCACCGTCTACTTCTCCTTCATGCAGTACGACGGGTTCACGGCCCCCACCTTCTCGGGCCTGAAGAACTGGAACTACGTCTTCAACGACTACGCGTTCTTCTGGCAGGGCCTGCGCAACACCCTCTGGCTGATCGTCTTCATGGTCGCCACGCGGGTCGCGTTCGGACTCGGCATCGGCCTGCTGATCACCCGGATCAAGACCGGCACCGGCTTCTTCCGCACCGCGTTCTACCTGCCCTACCTGGCACCGCCGGTGGCCGCCACCGTCGCCTTCGCCTTCCTGCTCAACCCCGGCACCGGCCCGGTCAACCACTTCCTCGGCGAGATCGGCCTGCCGCAGCCCGGCTGGTTCTCCGACCCCGACTGGTCCAAGCCCGCCCTCACCATGCTCGCCCTGTGGGGCATCGGCGACCTGATGGTCATCTTCATGGCCTCGCTGCTGGACGTCCCCAAGGAGCAGTACGAGGCGGCCGAACTCGACGGGGCCGGCCCGTTCCAGCGCTTCCGGTACGTCACCCTGCCGAACATCTCGCCGATCATCATGTTCGCGGTGGTCACCGGCGTCATCCAGACCATGCAGTACTACACGCAGGCGATCGTCGCCGGGAAGGTCGCCAGCGGCATCGCCGGCAACTCCGGCCAGACCTTCGAACCCGGCTACCCCCAGGGCTCCACCTGGACCCTGCCGCAGATGGTCTACAACCTCGGCTTCCAGCGCTTCGACACCGGCTCCGCCTGCGTCGTCGCCCTCGTCCTGTTCGCCATCGCGATGGCCGTCACCTCTCTCCTGCTGCGCCGCAAGTCCGGCTTCATGGCGAGCGACGACTAGCGAACCAGTGAGGACCCCGTCATGACACTCAGCCCCACCCTGCCCCCCGCGAAGACCCCGCCGGCCCGGACCGCGCCGACCGTGCGCACCGCCGCCGCCCGGGCCGCCCGCCGGCGCGCCCTGCTGAACTGGGTCGCCGTCCACTCGCTGGCCGTCGCCGCCGCGCTGTTCTTCCTGCTGCCCTTCGTCTTCGCCTTCCTCACCTCGGTGATGACCGACGGCCAGGCGCTCACCACCGACTACTGGCCCACCTCCTGGGAGTGGGGCAACTACGCCGAGGTCTGGGAGACCCCGAACTTCCTGACCTGGTGGCGCAACACCCTGCTCTACGCGGGCCTCGGCACCGTCCTGACCGTCGTCTCCAGCCTGCCGGTGGCGTACGCGCTCGCCAAGTTCCGCTTCCGCGGCCGCAACCTCGCCCTGATGGCCGTCATCTCGATGATGATGCTGCCGCCGCAGGTCACCGTCATCCCGATGTACCTGTTCTGGTCGAAGCAGCTGGACCTCAGCGGCACGCTCTGGCCGCTGATCATCCCGATGGCCTTCGGCGACGCCTTCGCCATCTTCCTGCTGCGGCAGTTCCTGCTCACGATCCCCAAGGAGTACCTGGAGGCCGCCCGGATCGACGGCTGCGGCGAACTGCGCACCCTGCTCCGGGTCGTCCTGCCGATGGCCAAGCCGGCCGTCGCCGCCGTCGCGCTGTTCCAGTTCTTCTACTGCTGGAACGACTACTTCGGCCCGCAGATCTACGCCAGCGAGAACCCCGACGCCTGGACGCTCTCCTACGGCCTCGCCTCCTTCAAGAGCGCCCACCACACCAACTGGAACCTCACCATGGCCGCCACCCTGCTGGTGATGGCCCCGGTGATCCTCCTCTTCTTCTTCGCCCAGAAGGCCTTCATCGAAGGCGTGACACTGACAGGGGTCAAGGGCTGATGTCCGCACCGAAGTCCTCCGCCCGGCAGTCCACCACCGCGGGCCCCTCCCCGCTCAAGCTGGCCATCGTCGGCGGCGGATCCACCTACACCCCCGAGCTGATCGACGGCTTCGCCCGGCTCCGCGACACCCTGCCGATCGGCGAACTGGTCCTCGTCGACCCCGCCGCCGACCGGCTGGAGCTGATCGCCGGACTCGCCCGGCGGATCTTCGCCAAGCAGGGCCACGGCGCCACCGTCACCACCGCCACCGGCATCGCCGCGGGCGTCGACGGTGCCGACGCCGTCCTGCTGCAGCTGCGGGTCGGCGGACAGGCCGCCCGCAACCAGGACGAGACCTGGCCGCTGGAATGCGGCTGCGTCGGCCAGGAGACCACCGGCGCGGGCGGACTCGCCAAGGCGCTGCGGACCGTCCCGGTCGTCCTCGACATCGCCGAACAGGTCCGCCGGGCCAACCCCGACGCCTGGATCGTCGACTTCACCAACCCCGTCGGCATCGTCACCCGCGCCCTGCAGACCGCCGGCCACAAGGCCGTCGGCCTCTGCAACGTCGCCATCGGCTTCCAGCGGCGCTTCGCCGGACACCTCGGCGTCGACCCGGAACGCATCCGGCTCGACCACGTCGGCCTCAACCACCTCACCTGGGAGCGCGGCGTCACCCTGCTCGACGCCCCCGGCGCCGCCACCGGCCGGGAGGTGCTGCCCGAACTGCTGGCCGGCTTCGGCCGGGAGATCGCCGACGACCTCCACCTGCCGCAGCGCCTCGTCCAGCGGCTCGGCGTCGTGCCCTCCTACTACCTGCGCTACTTCTACCAGCACGACGCGGTCGTCGAGGAGCTGAAGGCCAAGGGCTCCCGGGCCGCCGAGGTCGCCGCGATCGAACGGCGACTGCTGGAGCTGTACGCCGACCCCGCCCTCGACACCAAGCCCGACCTGCTCGCCGAGCGCGGCGGCGCGTTCTACTCCGAGGCCGCCGTCCAACTGATCGCCGCCCTGCTCGGCACCGGCGGCGGCACCTCCGTCCAGGTCGTCAACACCCGCAACGACGGCGTCCTGCCCTTCCTGCCCGACGACGCCGTCATCGAGGTGCCCGCCGAGGTCGACGCCGCCGGCGTCCGCCCGCTCCCCCAGCGCCCCGTCGAGCCGCTGTACGCCGGCCTGATCGCCGCCGTCACCGCGTACGAGCACCTCGCCCTCGACGCCGCCCTGCGCGGCGGCCGCGCCCGGGTCTTCGACGCCCTGCTCGCCCACCCGCTGGTCGGCCAGTTCGAACACGCCGAGCAGCTCACCGACCGGCTGCTCGCCCACAACCGCGAGCACCTCGCCTGGGCCTGAGGCGTGCCCGACGGATCCCGCCGGGGCGCGCGGACCGTCGGACCCGCCCGGGCCCGCTCCTTCGGCACGCCCTGGGGGACAGCCCCTCCGGCCGAGCCCGCCGCGTCCGACCGGAACCGGCGGGCCGGCCACCCCGGCCGGGACGACGGCCGGGCCACGTACGAGTCCGGGGACCTGATGACCCACCAGCCCGAACCCCTCCTGCACGGCGTCCTCGCCATCGACGCGGGGAACTCCAAGACCGACGTCGCCCTCATCGGCGCCGACGGCACCGTCCGCGGCAGCGCCCGCGGCGGCGGCTTCGCCCCCCAGCGGATCGGCGGCGCCGCCGCCGTCGCCGGCCTCGCCCCGCTCGTCGAGGCCGCCGCCGCCCGGGCCGGCCTGGCCACCGGCGGCCCCGCACCGCTCACCGGCCACGTCAGCGCCTGCCTCGCCAACGCCGACCTCCCGGTCGAGGAGGAGGCCCTGCGCGCCGCGCTCGAAACCCACCCGTGGGGCGCCCGCAGCACCGTCGCCAACGACACCTTCGGCCTGCTGCGGGCCGGCACCGACGGGCCGTGCGGCGTCGCCGTGGTCTGCGGCGCCGGCATCAACTGCGTCGGCCTGCTGCCCGACGGCCGCACCGCCCGCTTCCCCGCCCTCGGCCTGCTCACCGGCGACTGGGGCGGCGGCGCCGGCCTGGCCGGCCACAGCATGTGGCACGCCGTCCGTGCCGAGGACGGCCGCGGCCCGGCCACCGCCCTCGCCGAGGCCATCGCCGCCCACTTCGGCCTGCCCAGCGCCTCCGCCGTCGCCGAGGCCGTGCACCTCGGCCGGCTCGACCCGGACCGGCTGCACGAGATCGTCCGGGTGCTGTTCGCCGTCGCCACCGCCGGCGACGCCACCGCGCTCGCCCTCGTCGACCGGCAGGCCGACGAGATCACCCGGCTCGCCGTCGTCGCCCTCACCCGGCTCGACCTGCTCGGCACCCCCACCCCCGTCGTCCTCGGCGGCGGCGTGCTCGCCGCCCGGCAGCCCCTGCTGCTCGACAACGTCACCGCCCGCCTCGCCGACGCCGCCCCGCTCGCCGAACCCCGCGTCGTCACCGCACCCCCCGTCCTCGGCGCCGCCCTGCTCGGCCTCGACCACCTCGGCGCCGGCCCGGAGGCCCAGCGGCGGCTGCGCGCCGCGTACGACCCCGCGGGGGCGCCGGTGGGCTGACGGGCGCGCACGGGTACGGGTACGGGGCCCGGCCGGGGAATGGCGCCGTGACGGGGAATGGTGCCGTGGTCCAGCAGGCGGGCGGACCTGTCGCCGGGCGGGCGGATCCGCTTCAGTTGCTGCCCATGGACGCAGTGCGGACCGACCAGGCGGCGCAGGAGCCGGAGCAGGGACGGGGACAGGAGCAGGAGCAGGGGCAGGGGCACGGACAGGGACAGCGGCGGAAGCAGGGCCGGGAGCAGGGCAGGGGACCCGGGCCGGACGAACCGGCCGACCGGCGGCGCTGGCTGATCCTCGCCGTCGGGATGACCGCCATGATCGCCGCCTCCGCCTTCCAGAACGGCGTGCCCTACCTCATCCCCGCCCTGCGCGACGAAGGCCTCCCGCTGAGCAGCGCCGGCCTGCTCGCCGCCTGCCCCATCGCCGGACTGGTGCTCACCGTGACCGCCTGGGGCGCCGCGGCCGACCGGTGGGGCGAACGCTGGGTGATCGCCTCCGGCCTCGGCCTCGGCGCCCTGGTCGTCCTCGCCTCCACCCGGGTGCACGGCGCCGTCGCCCTCGGCTCCTGCTTCGTCCTCGCCGGCGCCGCCGGGGCGTCCGTGCACGCCTCCAGCGGGCGGCTGATCCTCGGCTGGTTCCCGGCCCGCGAACGCGGGTTCGCCATGGGCCTGCGCCAGACCTCGCTCCCGCTGGGCATCGTGCTGGCCGCCCTGCTGATCCCCCCGCTCGCCGCGCACGGCCGGGGCGCCGCGCTCACCGTCCTCGGCGTGCTCGGCCTGCTCGCCGCCCTGCTGGTCGCCGCCCTCGTCCGCGACCCCGCCCGGCCGCCCGCCGACCTCGCCGAACGCAGCGGCTCCCCGTACCGGACCCCCGTGCTGTGGCGGCTGCACGCGGCGGCCACCCTGCTCGTCGTCCCGCAGTTCACCGTCGCGGTGTACGCCCTCGTCTTCCTCGTCGACGAACACGGCTGGGTCCCGCAGACCGCCGGCTGGCTGCTCGCCGGGGTCTCGGCCGTCGGCGC
This sequence comes from Kitasatospora sp. NPDC054939, assembly GCF_053610105.1. Lineage (NCBI taxonomy): Bacteria > Bacillati > Actinomycetota > Actinomycetes > Kitasatosporales > Streptomycetaceae > Kitasatospora > Kitasatospora sp. NPDC054939. Next base: position 17,626 of record NZ_JBSGXP010000061.1, read on the forward strand.
GGGCGCCCGCCTGGCCGCCGGACGCTGGAGCGACCTCGCCGGCAGCCGCACCCGCCCGATGCGCCTCCTCACCCTCGCCACCGCAGCCGTCCTCGCCGCCCTCGTCCTCGGCACGCTCACCCGGTCGGCCGCCGCCACCGCCGCCCTGCTCGCCGCCGGCATCGTCACCGTCAGCACCAACGGCCTCTCGTTCACCGCCGTCGCCGAGTACGCCGGCACCTCCTGGGCCGGCCGCGCCCTCGGCATCCACGTCAGCACCCAGAACGCCCTCGCCGCCGCCACCGCCCCCGCCATGGGCGCCGTCATCGCCACCCACGGCTACACCTGGGCCTACGCCCTCACCCTCGCCTTCCCCCTGGCCGCCACCGCACTCGTGCCCACCGACACGGCACGGGCCGACGCATAGAATCGCGCGACACCGACGGGGGACACGCATGCCGGACATCACCTGGGACCAGCTCACCGCCTACCGCTCGCGCATCCGCGGCTGCCTGCTCGGCGGCGCGATCGGTGACGCCCTCGGCCGCCCGGTCGAACGGGCCGGCCTGGCGCAGATCCGCGCGACGTACGGCCCGCAGGGGCTCACGGACCTCATGCCCGACGAGGACGGTGCGACCGGCCGGATCTCCGACGACACCCAGCTCACCCTGTTCACCGCCGAGGGCTGGATGACCGCCTACGACCGCATCCGGGAGAAGGGGATCAGCGGCGCCGAGGTCCTGATCGTCCACGATGCGTACCTGCGCTGGCTGGAGACCCAGGACCACACCGCTCCCCCGCCCCGCTCGCCGGCCCTCCGCCACCACATCGGACGGCTCCGCGACGAGCAGTGGCTCTACGCCCGCCGCGGCGCCGGTCGCAGCTGCCTGGACGGCCTCCGCCAGGGCCACACCCCCGAAGCACGCGCACCGATCACCGGCCTCCCCGGCCCGGTCAACCCCGGTTCGAAGGGCGGCGGCGCCCTGGCCCGCTCCGTCCCGTTCGGCTTCACCGACACGGACCCGCGGCTCTGCTTCGAACTCGCCGCCCGCTGCGCCCAGACCAGCCACGGCCACCCCACCGCGTACCTCTCCGCAGGCGCCCTGGCCGCGACCGTCCGCCACCTCCTGCTCGGCTCCTCCCTCGCCGACGCGGTCGGGCGGAGCCTGGAGCTGCTGGGCCACTACCCCGGCCACGAGGAGACCGGGGCGGCCCTGCGGCGCGCGCTCGCCCTCGCCGCGAACGGGCCTGCGACACCGGACACCGTCGACTCCTTCGGCTCCGGCTGGACGGCCGAGGAGATCCTGGGCGTCGCGGTCTACGCGGCCCTCGCGCAGAGCCGGTCCTGGCCGGTGCACACCCGCTTCGAGTCCGGCCTGCTGCTGGCCGTCAACCACTCGGGCACCAGCGACTCCTCCGGCGCCGTCTGCGGCAGCCTGCTCGGCGCCCACTACGGCGACGTGATGCTCTCCCGGGCCTGGCTCGCCCGCCTGGAGGGGCGCGCCACGATCGCCACCCTCGCCGACGACTTCGCCGCCCTCGTCCACCCGGGCGACCGCCGCCGGTGGTGGCTCGCCGAGCCGCCGACGCCGTAGCCCCGGCGGGTTGTGACGGACGGCGGGATCCGTCCTGTCACTGGCGGCACGCGGACTCAGGCCGGGGCGATGCCGTGGAGGACGGCGGTGACGGCGCGTCGGGGGAAGTCGGGTTCGAGCGGGGTGCGGCGGAGGACGGCGCGGACCCACACCGCGCCCGCCAGCAGGTCCATCAGGAGGGCCGGGTCGGTGCCCGCGGGGAGTTCGCCGCGGGTGACCGCGCGGTCCAGGACGACCTGCTCGCGGGCGAGCCGGTCGGCGAAGAAGTCGCGGACGGAGTCGGCCAGTTCGGGGCTGCGGGTGACGGCGCCGAAGACCGGGACGGCGAGTTCCGCGGTCGGCGGGGCGGTGAGCAGGCCCACCACCTGGCGGACCAGGGCCTCCAGGTCGCCGCGGAGGCTGCCGGTGTCGGGGACGGCGAGTTCGAGGCGGCGCGCGCCGGTCAGGGCGGCGCTCACCAGGGCCCCCTTGGACGGCCAGTACCGGTACAGGGTCGTCTTGTTGACGCCCGCGCGCTGGGCCACGCCCTCGACGGTGAGCCCGTCGTAGCCCTGTTCGGCGAGCAGGTCGAGGGTGGCGTCGAAGATCGCGCGCGCCTTGCGCGGGGCGGGGGCGGCTCCGGGCGGGGCGGGTCGGTCGGCCATGGCCGGAAGTTATCACGAATGCGACGCAACGTTGCGTTGGATTGGGTACGGTGTCGCCCATGGAGTCCCTGCAGGCCGCAGCCCGCGGGTTGCCCGTCGTCCTCGTCCACGGCATCCGGGTGAGCGGCACGATGTGGTCCCCCGTCATGACGCGCATCGCCGCGCGCACCGGGAACCGCCACCCGATGCTGGCGCCCGACCTTCCCGGCCACGGCAGCCGGCGCGGCGAACCGTTCACCCTCCCGGGGGCCGTCGCCGCCGTCGCCGAAGCGATCGACGAACTCGGCGGACGGGCCCTGCTGGTCGGGCACTCGCTCGGCGGCTACACGGCACTCGCCACCGCCCGGGAGCACCCCGACCGGGTGGCCGGCCTGGTCGCCGTCGGCAGCACCGCCCGCCCGCGCGGCCCGCTCCTCGCCGCCTACCGCGGCGCCGCCCGCCTCGCCGCCGACCACCCCGCCACCGCCGACCGGATCAGCCGCTGGGCGTTCCGGCAGGCCCTGCCCGGCCCCGTCGGGCGGGCCGTCGTACGCGGCGGCCTCTCCTCGGCGGTGATGCCCGACGCCGTCCGGGCCGTCGCCGCACTCGACGCGCCCGCCGCGCTGCGCGCGTACCCGGGACCGGTCTGGCTGGTCAACGGCGAACGCGACCCGTTCCGCAGCGACGAGCGGCGCTTCCTCGCCGCCTGCCGCGACGGCCGCCTGCACCTCGTCCCCCGGCGCGGGCACATCGGCGTGCTCGCCGAACCCTCCGCCCTCGCCCGTACCGTCCTCGACGCGGCCTCCGTCGCCGCCACCACTGTGGGAGTGCCGTGATGACCGAACGCCTCTGGACCGTCGAGGAGTCGCTGGAGTTCCCCGCGCCGCCGGCGGCCGTGTACCCGCTGGTGGCCGACCTGCGGCGGACCAAGGAGTTCAGCTCGGAGGTGTTCGCGATCTGGCAGCGCGGGCGCACCTTCGTCGGCTTCAACCGGCGGGCGTTCTTCGTCTGGTTCACCGTCTGCCGGATCGTCACCGCCGACCCGGGCCGCGAGTTCGCCTTCGACGTCACCTCCTTCGGCCTGCCGATCGCCCGCTGGGGCTACCGCTTCGAACCGGTCGACGGGGACGCCTCGCGCACCCTGGTCACCGAGTACTGGATCGACCACCGCCGCGGCGGGCACGGCGCCCGGATCGCCGAACTCCTCGGCCTCGTCTTCACCGGCACGCCCGCCGCCGACCGCGCCGACCGCAACCGCGCCGGCATGCGCGCCACCCTCCGCCGACTGCACGCGGCGGTGCAGCCGGCGGCGTAAGTGTTGTGCGCTGCGCAGGAAGTCGGTCGGTCCGACTTCCTGCGCAGCGGTGGGCCGAGGCCCGGGGCGGCTACTTGGCCAGCAGCTGCTTCATCAACGTGATCTCGGCCCTCTGCGCGGACGCGATCTCCCCGGCCATCGCCTTGGCCGGCCCGTACGCGCCCTGCGCCTTCTCGGCCTCGGCCATCACCACGGCCCCCTCGTGGTGGGCGATCATCAGGGTGAGGAACGCCCGGTCGAAGTCCGCCCCGGACGCCTTGGCGAGCTGCTCCAGCTCGGCCGGCGTCATCATGCCGGGCATCGGAGCGCCGCCGTGCCCCGCGTGCCCGCCCGCGTCGGCGGCCGGGACCTGCTCGCCCCAGGCGGTGAGCCACCCCGTCATGGTGACGATCTCCGGGTCCTGCGCGGCCCGGACCTCCCGGGCCAGCTGCTTGACCTGCTCGGACGACGCCCGGCCGACCGCCAGGTCCGCCATCGCGACCGCCTGGCGGTGGTGCGGGATCATCTGCTGCGCGAACGCGGTGTCGGCGGCGTTGTGCGACCCTGCCGGTGCCGCAGACGACGCGGACGGCGCTGCGGCCGAGGTGGGCGCCGTGGGTGTGGCCGACGCCGCGGCCGAGGTGGGCGCGGGAGCGGGCGCCGAGGTGCCGGCGCCGTGCGCGCCCGCGTGGCCCGTACCGCCGCCGTCGCTGCCGCACGCGGCGAGGACGAGGGCGGCGCCGACGACGGCCGCCGCGGTCAGCGCGCGACGGGCAGGGCGGGCAGGGCGGGCACGGCGGAAACCGGGGATACGGTCGGCACGGCGGATCATGGACGAAGAGCTCATGGTGGAACGACTCCTGCGTGAGGGAGTGGGAACGAGGACACGGCTGATCGCACGCGGACCCGGTGCACCCGGTCCGCGCACGGCCGCGCCTATATGCGCAGGAGTTGAAGATCGGCGAGCGAGGGCGGAGCCCGCCCCGCCGTCGACGGGTCGAACGCCGCCGCCCCCACGGCCACCGGCAGGTCGGCCGGCACCGCCGGCAGTCCGGCGGCGAGCGGCGGCGGGTTGAACGGCGCCGCGAGCGCACCCGCCAGGCACATCCCGCCGGCGTGCGCATCGTGTTCGTCGCCGCCCCCGTGCTCGGCGGGCGGGCACGCGTGCCCGGCCGCCGCGTGCTCCCCGGAGTGGCCGGGGGCCTGGTGGGCGGGGCCCGGATGGGCGGGGCTCTCCCCGGAGTGGCCGGGGCCCGGATGGGAGGCAACAAGCGCCACCGGCGGGGACACCCCGCCCGGCGAGGTCAGCCCGTGCATGCCCAGCACCCCGAGCAGCGCAGCCAGCACCAACAACCCCCGCAGGGGCGCGCGCAGACTCCGCTCGGCGTACATGCGGCACATCCTAGGCGCCCCTCACGCCCGCCGCGGGAGCGGCCCGCGCACGACTACTGCAGCATGACCGATGCGGCGCCGACGATCTGCTCGGCGGGCGGCAGCTCCACCGTCACCGGGCCCGCGTCCTCGGCGGCCGGGCCGGCGGCCTGCTTCTTGTACACGGTGACGAACACTCCCGGAACGATCGACGCGCAGTACGGGTGATCCACGCCCCGGAACAATGACGCCCCGCCCATCACTGCGTCAACGAACTTGTCGGGACGGCGATCGACCACGCAGGCTTGTCCTCGTTCCGCACCGGTACCCGGTGCCGGGAAGCGGCGAATCGGGGGGCCGAATTGCGCAGTCGGGTGATGGAAGCGCTCCGTTGGGACGGGGCCGTCCACCTGGTCAGTCTCTTCGTGGTCTCGCAAACCGCGAAGGAGGCACGGGAGTTCGCGGAATTGTGGGGCGACAGGGCGTCCGGAGTCGACCTCTTCGTGCTGCGGGACGACATCCCGGAGAACCCGCACCTGTCCGTCGTCCATGCCTACGACTTCCTGCTCCCCCAAGTTCCGCACGAATTCCGGGAACTGCTGGAGGGTTGCCTGCAACTCGCCTGCGAGGAGGCCGGATCGGTGGCCTGGACGGCCTTCGAGGGTCCTTCCACTTCGACCACCTCCTCACCGACGACATCGCCGGCCAGGTGTACGGCGTGTGCGCCGCGGGCGATCCGCCGCTGGTCGTCCTCGACGACGACCCGACAGGCCGGGCCGCCCTGCTGGGCCGGATGCGCGCCTACCGGAAGCTGCTCGCCTCGTCGGGGGCGTGACGTCCGTCGGCCCCGCTCGGCCCGCGCGCCACGGTGCGCGGGGCCGACGGCCGGGGAAAGACGAACGAGCCCCACCCGGAGATCCGGGTGGGGCTCGTTCTTCTGTGCGCGAGGGGGGAGTTGAACCCCCACGCCCTTTCGGGCACTGGAACCTGAATCCAGCGCGTCTGCCTATTCCGCCACCCGCGCATCTGGGTGATGGGGTTAATCGTAGCCCATCCGCGGGGGTGCTCCGAACCACTTTCGGGCCGGGTGCGGACGCCGGCGTCGAGGGTCTACTCCCCCGCCGTTGCGCCGCGGAAGGTTCGGCGGTACTCGCGGGGGGCCACGCCCACCCGGGCCGTGAAGACCGGTCGCAGCGAGACCGCCGAGCCGAAGCCGACCCGGGTGGCGACGGTGTCGACGGGCAGGTCGGTCTCCTCCAGCAGTCGCTGGGCGGTGAGCACCCGCTGTTCCAGCAGCCAGCGCAGTGGGGTGGTGCCGGTGGCGGCGGCGAAGCGGCGGGCGAAGGTGCGTTCCGACATGTGGGCGAGGCCGGCCATCCGCCCGACGGTCCACGGGGCGTCGAGGGCGGCGAGGACCTCGGCGCGGGTGCGGGCGAGCGGGTCGTCGCGGTCGCCGGTGTCCTCGGGGACGGGCGAGGGGATGAACTGGGCCTGCCCGCCGGCCCGGAAGGGCGCGGTCACCATGGCACGGGCGATGGCGGCGGCGGCCTGCTGGCCGTGCGCGGTGCGGACGAGGTGCAGGCAGAGGTCGATGCCGGCGGCGACCCCGGCGGAGGTCCAGAGGTCGCCGTCGCCGGTGAACAGCACCTCGGGGCGGACGTCGACCCGCGGGTGGCGGCGGGCCAGGTCGGGGGCGAGCGCCCAGTGGGTGGTGGCGGTGCGGCCGTCGAGCAGGCCCGCCTCGGCGAGGACGAAGGCGCCGGCGCAGAGCGAGGCGATCGGGACGCCGCGGGCGTGGACGGTGCGCAGCGCGTCGAGGACGGCGGGGTCGCGGGGCGCGGCGGGCTCCTCGACGCCGGGGACCAGGACGAGGTCGCAGTCGGCGAGGGCGTCCAGGCTGTGGTCCGGGACCCGTTCCAGCCCGCCGCCGAGCCGGACCCGGGCGCCCGCGGGGCCGCAGATCCGCAGGTCGAAGGGCGGGAGGCCGGTCCGGCTCGGGCGGTCGGCCCACACCTCGCCGATCACCGCGTAGTCGAAGGCGCGCACCCCGTCGAAGATCAGGCAGCCCACTCGTCGCACCCCGGAAGCCTATGGCAGGAATCGATCGATGGGTGGCTCCTCCGCCCATCACGCCCGCCACCGGGCCGGGCCGAGGATGGAGCCATGACGAACACCGACGCATTCGACGCCCCGCTCGCCCTCGACCCCGACGCCGTCCTGGTCGTCGTCGACGTCCAGAAGGGCTTCGAGGACAGCGCGTTCTGGGGGCCGCGCGACAACCCGGAGGCCGAGCGGCGGATCACCGCGCTGACCGACGCCTGGCAGGCCACCGGCCGGCCGATCGTCGTCGTGCAGCACGCCTCGAAGGCCGGTCCGCTGGCGCCGGGCACGCCGGGGTACGAGCTGAAGGACGCGGTGGCCGCGGTGCCGGCCGACCTGCGCATCACCAAGCAGGTCAACTCGGCCTTCTACGGCACCCCGGACCTGCACGCCTGGCTGCAGGGGCGCGGGGCCCGGCAGGTGGTGATCACCGGGATCATGACCAACGTGTGCAACGAGACCACCGCGCGGATGGCGGGCAACCTCGGGTACGACGCGGTGTTCCCGATCGACGCCATGCACACCTTCGACATGGCCGGCCCGGACGGCGTGACGGTGCCCGCCGCCGACCTGGCCCGCGCCACCGCCGCGGTGCTGCACGCGATGCGCTTCGCCAAGGTGGTCACCACGGAGGCGGTGCTCGCGGCGGCGAAGGGCTGACCCCGGTGGGCCCGCCCCGACCGGGAAGCCGGCGGGGGCGGGCCGCTTTCGGAGCGGGCCGTCGAAGCGGGCCGTCGGGAAGGTCCCCCGGGCGAGCGGCTCCGGATGGGCGAGCGGCTCCGGGCGAGCGGGGCTCAGCCCTTCTTGGAGAGGAACTCGTACGCGCCCTTGGCCACGTCGTCGAGGTACGGGCCGGCCTGGAACTTCGGCTCACCGGTGTGCCGGCCGACCGAGACGTTGCTGACCAGCGTCGGCTTGCCGTCCTTGACGGTCAGCCAGCCGCCGCCGCTGGAACCGCCGGTCATGGTGCAGCCGATGGCCAGCATCGGCGGGCGGCTCGGCTCGTACGAGAGGCGGACGGGCCGGCCGCTCTCGCAGCGGTTCAGCTCCATGCCGTCGAACGGCGGGGCGGCCGGGAAGCCGTACTCGGTGACGGCCAGCTGGTCGCGCGGGGCGTTGAACCAGACCGGAACGGCGCCGCCGACCGTCTCCTCCAGCGACTTGCCGCCGGGCGGCTGCACCCGCACGATCGCGAAGTCGTAGTGGGTGGCCGCGTCGCCGTACTTGCCGCCCTCGGCCTTCCACTGCGGCGAGGTGACGGCCTGGGTGGCCGGCCAGACGCCGTAGGGGGCGTACTGGGACTCGTCGGCGTTCTTGCCCTTGCTGAGCGCTCCGCTGCTGTTGAACGCGGGGATGAAGGTGATGTTGCTGTAGAACTGGCCGCCCTTGCCCTGGTGGATGCAGTGGCCAGCGGTCCACACCAGGTTGCTCTTGCCGGGCTTGGCCGGGTCGGCGACGACGGTGGCGGAGCACTGGGCGTGGTTGAGGCCGCCGGCGGCCTCGGCCCCGGAGCCGGGGGCGTCCGCGAAGAGCTTCCCGTGCACCGCGTACTTGGTGTACGGGTGCGGGACGGGCTGCGCGTTGACGGTCTTCGGCGGCGCGTCGTTGCCGTCGTCCCCGGGCTGCTGCGGGGCCTGGGTCGCCGGGGCCTTGCTGCCGGGGGCCTGGGTGGCGGGCGGGTTCACCGGCGCCTCGGAGGCGGGCTGCTGGGTGTTGGACGGCTTCGGCGCGGGCTGCGACGGGGCCTTGCTGCCCGGGGCCTGGGTGGCGGGGCCCTGGGTGGCCGGCGGGTTGGGCGCCGGGGTCTTCGGGGCCGGCGGCGGCAGCGGCTCGTCGGGCTTGGCCTGCAGGAGCTTCTCCAGCGTCCAGAAGCCCTTGGCGGCGGCGGGGAGGGCGTAGTCCTTCGCCCACTTCTCCCAGTCCTCGAACTTCCAGCCCTTCAGCTCTTCGAGGTTGGCCGGGAGGCCGAGGCCGGGCGCGCCCGCCGGAACGGTGGCCGCGGCGTCGCCGGAGCTGTTCTCCGGGCCGCAGGCCGAGGTGGCGAGCAGGCTGAGGGTGAGCACGGAGGCGCCGAGGGCGGCGCGGGCGGTGCGGGTGGTCCGGCCGTTGCGGCCGGCGCGGCCGTTTCGGCGCATGGTGGAGCCTGACGATGACATGGCGTTCTGTTCCCCCTGTGTGAAAGCGTGCGGCGCGCCACTGCGGTGGCGTTCGCACTGCGCGGGGGAGTATGCCACCCCGGTCCGACGGACCGTCATCTGCCCCGGGCGGACCGGACCCGACCGCACCGCGCGGGCCGCACCGCACCACCCAACCCCCGGCCGTACGGTCAGCGGCCCTGCGGCCCTGCGGCCCTACGGCCGGCGCCTGGTGGTCAGCGGCCGACCGCGCCGTCCAGTTGCTCGCGCAGGATGTCGGCGTGCCCGGCGTGCCGCCCGGTCTCCTCGATCATGTGGACGAGCAGCCAGCGCATCGACGGCGCCTCGCCGTCGGGACGCAGCGAGCGCACGCCGGGTCGGTCGAGGTCGGGGGCCGCCGCGATGACCTCGTTGGCGCGGGCGATCGCCTCGCGGTAGGCGGCCACCGCGGCGTCGACGGTCTCGTCGCCGGTCGGGAGCGCGTCGTCGTCCCAGGGTTCGACGTCGTCACCGCGGTAGGCCCAGAGGAACCAGTTGAGTTCGACGGCGGTGAGGTGGCGCACCAGCCAGAGCAGGCTGGTACCGGAGGCGACGCCGGGCCGCCGGGCCTCCTCGTCGGAGAGTCCGACGGTCTTGGAGACCACCGCCTCGCGCAGGTAGTCGAGGAAGGTGAGCAGGGTGGTCGGCTCGTCGGCGTTGAGGCCGGGCGGGCGGACGTCGGTGCGCCGGCGCGGCGCGGTGCTGTCGGTCACCGCGTCACCCTAGCCGCCGGGCACGAATGACCGACCGTCAATTAGCATCCACCGCATACCGGCCGTCAGATCCCGGACGTCAGATCCCGTGCTCGCGGACCCACGCGGCGAGGAGGCGGGAGCAGTCGTCCACCGACTCGCGCCAGGTGCGGTCGGCGCCGGCGCCGGCCTCGTCGCTGACGTGCTTGACCAGGCGGATCGGGACGCCGGCCCGGCCCGCGACGGCGGCGAGCGCGTAGCCCTCCATGTCGACCAGGTCGGCGCGCTCGGCCAGCCGCTCGCGGGCGTCGGGGTCGGAGACGAAGAGGTCGCCGGTGGCGAGGACCGGGCCGGCGTCCGCGGTCAGGGCGATCGGGGCGCCGTAGGTGCGGCCGGTGAGGGCGTGCAGCACGGGGGTGTCGATGTCGTGCTGCAGGACCGAGGAGACCTCGTGGGTGCCGCTCCAACCGGGGCGCAGGGCACCGGCGGTGCCGAGGTTGACGATCTCGGAGGGGTGGGGGCCGGACGCCAGCACGGTGGCGAGGGCGGCGGCGGCGTTGACCTTGCCGATGCCGGTGAGCAGCACGGGCAGGTCCTCGCCGAGGTGGGCGGCCTCCTCCTGCACGGCGACGACGAGCAGCGGGCGGTCGGCGGAGATCGTTCCAAGCATGCGCATGCCGCCCATGGTACGGACCCGCCGGGAGCCGCCCACCGGGTCCGCCGGCGCGACGACGAGCAGCGGGCGACCGGGCACCGGGCACCCGATCCGCGGGCGAAGGGTCCGCGCGTACCGGGGGTCTCCGGTGGAACCGCGCGGGGGTCGGGGCGCGTCGCCCTGATCGCCCCCGCCCACCGGGCGGCCGTCCCGGCCGGGGCGGAGGCCCGGCCGGGGGCTCACGGCGGACGCCCGGGGTGAACACCCGGTGCGGAGGCCGACCGGGAAGCGCACGGCGGAACCTCAAGATCGGCGCAAGTCGCGTGTGATCGCCGAACGCGGCGGCCATACTGCTGGCAACGGCCGGGCCCCGAGCGAAGGGGCGGGGCCCCAGGGGAGAGTGGGTCGGGGTGGCGACACCAGGACGTACGGAAGGACCGGGAGCGGCGACGGCGCCACCGGTGAGCGGTGCCGCACGCCCGGGCACGGACCCGGACACGGGCGCCGACACCGGTACGAGCGCGAGCACCGGCACCGGCACCGCCGCGAGCACGACCGCGGCCGCGCGCAGCCGTACCGCCGCGCGCACGGGCCGGACCGGCCTGCGCGCCCGTTGGAGCCGGGCCACCCGGACCGCCCCGGGCCGGCTCCGCCTGGCGGGGGTGTTCCTGGTGGTGCTGACGCTCGGGTCGGGCGCGCTCACCGGCTGGCAGCTCGACGCCCGGGCCCGCGCGGCGGACCGGGTGGTCTCGCACAGCCAGCCGCTGAGCCAGGCGGCCTCGGACATCCGCCGCTCGCTGGCCGACGCCGACGCCACCGCCGCGACCGGCTTCCTGCTGGCGGGCGCCGAGCCGAAGTCCGTCCGGGAGCGGTACGAGGAGGACCTCGCGACCGCCTCCCGGCTGATCGCCGAAGCGGCGGCCCGGACCACCGCCTCCTCCCCCGCGCAGCGCTGGCTGGCCGAGCTCAACCAGCAACTTCCGGTCTACGCAGGGCTGGTGGAGAGCGCCCGGGCCGGCAACCGGCAGGGGTACCCGCTCGGCGGCGCCTATCTGCGGTACGCCTCCGAGCAGATGCGCGGCACCCTGCTGCCGGCCGCCGCCGCGCTCGCCGACACCGAGGAACAGCAGCTCGCGGACGACTTCCGGGCCGCCCGGTCGGTGCCGTGGGCCGCGTACGGGCTCGGGACGGCGGTGCTGCTGGCGCTGGTGTGGGTGCAGCTGGTGCTGTTCCGGCGCACCAACCGGGTGTTCAACCCCGGGCTGCTGGGGGCGACGGCCGCCGTGCTGGCGGGGCTGGTCTGGCTGACCGCCGCCGGCCTGGGGGCGGGCGGCTCGCTGCGGGAGGGCGAGGAGAAGGGCACCGCGCCGCTGCGTGCGGTCAACGCGGCCCGGATGGACGTGCTCAGCGCCCGGCTGGCGGAGAACCTGCACCTGGTCGCCCGGGGTTCGAGCACCCGGTACGCCGAGCTGTGGACGGCCAACACCGGCCGCCTCACCGGGGCGGCCGGCGCGGACGGGGCCGGGGCCGCCGAGGGCGCCGACCGCGGTGACGGCACGCTGGCCAAGGCGCTGCGGCTGGCCCCTCCGGAGGCGGCGCCCCGGGTGCGCGAGGCCCGGCAGCTGTTCGACGAGTGGACCGCGCGCCACCGCGCCGCGGCCGCGCTGGAACTCGACAAGGGCGACTACCAGGGCGCGCTGGACGCCACCGTGACGGCCGACGGGGCGAAGGCCGGGCAGACCTCGGACGCCTCGTTCAAGGCCACCGACGCGAAGCTGGCGCAGGCCGCCGCGAGCGAGCTGGAGCGCTTCCGGTCGGCGACCGACGGGACGCCCGGCGTGCTGCGCGGCGCGGCCGTGGCGGCGGGCCTGCTCGCCCTGGCGGCGGCCGGCTGCGCGCTGCGCGGCCTGGGCCGGCGACTGGCCGAGTACCGGTAGAGGGGGAGGACGCAGATGCGCAGAGGCATATCCGACACCTGGCTCCGGAGCCGCTGGACGGCCGCGGCGGCGCTGCTGGCCTGCGGCGCGGTGGTGCTCGGCACCGGCGGCCCGCAGCCGGCCGCGCCCCGGTCGGCCGGTGCCGCCGGGACCGCGGCGGGCCCGGCCGCGGCCGTGGCGGAGGAGGCAGGGGAGCAGGCCCCCGCCGCCGATCCCGCCTGCGACGTCACCCGGAGCGTGCCGCCGAGCACCGTGGACGGCCCGTCCGTGCAGGCGATCAAGGCCAAGCAGAAGCTGGTCATCGGTGTCGACCAGAACAGCTACCGCTGGGGCGCCCGCAATCCCAACACCGGGGAGATCGAGGGCTTCGACATCGACCTCGCCAAGGCCATCGGCACGGCCGTGATGGGCAGCCCGGACAAGGTGCAGCTGAAGGCGGTGCCGACGGCCGAGCGGATCAAGTTCATCCAGGACGGCAAGGTCGACCTGATCGTCCGCACCATGACCATCACCTGCGACCGGCTGGAGCAGGTCGCCTTCTCCCGGCCGTACTTCAACACCCGCCAGCGGGTGGTGGTGCCGCAGTCGTCGACGGCCCGCACGATCGACGAGGCGGTGAACGGCCGGACGGTCTGCGCCGCGATCAGCTCCTCGGCCGAGCTGGAGCTGAAGTCCCGTCCGGCGGTCGGCAAGGTCGTCGCGGTGGAGAACCACCTGGACTGCCTGGTGCTGATGCAGCTGGGGCGGGTCGACGCCACCATGACCGACGACGGCCTCGCCGCCGGGCAGGCCGCCCAGGACCAGACCGTGCGGGTGGTGGACGGCGAGGTGCGCCCGGCCGTGATGGGCGTCGCGATGCGCAAGCAGGACCCGGACCTGACGGCCCGGGTGAACCAGGTGCTGGCCGACTGGTACGCGAGCGGTTCCTGGCGCGCCTCGTACGAGCGCTGGCTCGCGCCGTACATGAAGAACGACGCCGATCACTACTGGCCGGGCGCGTCCCGCTAGGGTCACTGCCGGAGAGGGACCGGGATCGTCCGGAACGGGACCGAGGAGAGGACGAGGGCGTTGGCGGCAGCTGCTGGCCCGGCGATGAGCCGGGAGGAGGTGGACCGCGCACTGGCACGGCTCGGCGCGGAGCGCGACGCCGTGGAGGCGGCGCTGCTCGCGCTGCAGGACCATCCGGGCCTGCGACTGCTCGACGGCGCCGAGCTGTCCGGGCGCACCGAGGAGCGCTGGTCCGTCGCCGGGCAGGGCCTGCCGCTGCTGTGGGCGCTGTTCGACCGGTACGCGGAGGCGCTGGCCTCGGCGCGCGCGGTGCGGGCCCGCAAGGCCCGGCCGGGCGGGCCCGAACTCGCCGAACTGAGCGAGCTGCTGGCCGGCCCGGCGGTCACCGTGCCCGGCAGCGCGCTGCCGGACGGACCGCAACTGCTCGGCGCCACGCCGAAGTTGGTCGAGCAGATCAGCCTGGCCGACCTGCTGGCGCGGATGAACTCCTGGTACGCGACCGTGCTGGAGGTGGTCAGCGCCGCCGACGCGGTCTGGTCGGCACTGCCCGCCCGGATCGACCTACTGCTCGCCGAACTGGGCCGGGTGCGGACGCTGGCCGCCTCGCTGGGCGTCCGGGAGGGCGCGCACCCGCTGGCCGACGACCTGCTCGGGCTGGAGCTGGACCTCACCGCGCTGCACGCCGAGGTGCGCAGCGACCCGCTGGCGCTCTGGCGGCCGGCCCGGGTGCCGGCCCAGCGCGGCACCGTCCCGGACGGCACCGCGCTGGCGGGCCCGGCCGGGGTGGTGGACACCGAGCGCTTCGACCGCGCCGGGCGGGCCCTGGACGAGATCCGGCTGGAGCTGGAGGACGTCCTGCGGCTGCGCGACGACGCCGAGGAGCGGCTGCAGGGCGTCGGCGACCTGCTGCAGCGGGCCGACGCGACGCTGGCCGAGGCCCGGCGGGCGCGCGGCGAGGTGCTGGCGAAGATCGCGGCCACCGAGGTGCCGGCGGTACCGGGGCCGGCCTCGGCACTGCGCGAACGGATCGTGGTGGCGCTGGAGTTGCGCCAGAGCGGGCAGTGGCACCGGCTCGCCCCGCTGCTGGAGGCGCTGGAGGACGCGGCCGCCAAGGAGCTCGGCCGGGCCCGGCAGGCGCTGACCGAGGTCACCCAGCCGCTGGCCGTCCGGGCCGAACTGCGCGGCCGGCTGGACGCGTACAAGGCGATGGCCGCCCGGACGGGTGTCGCGGAGGACCCCGAGGTCGTCGAGCGGTACGAGAAGGCCCGCTGGCTGCTGTGGAGCGCACCCTGCGACCTGCGGGCCGCGGCGGGCGCGGTGCTCCGCTTCCAGCAGGCGGTCCGGCCGGTGCGCGCCGAACCGCCCGCGCCGGACGTCCGGCCCGTCCAGGACGGGCAGGCCGGGCAGACGGGGCAGGCGGGCGAGGACGGCCGGGCGGGTGACGACGCCCGGGCGGTCCAGGACGGACCGGGTGCGGCAGCGGTACCGGGCGTGACAGCGGGACCGGGTGTGACGGCGGGGCCGGGTGGGGAGCCCGAGGACGAGAAGCCGACGGAACTGGGGGGCTAGGCGATGGGCGAGGCGTGCGTACGGCCGGAGTGCACCGGCAACGGGACGATCGACGGCGACGGCTACTGCGACGAGTGCGGCCTCACCGCGGTCGCGCCCGCCCCGGCCCCCGCCGCGCCGGGCCCCGAGCCCGCGGGCCCCGGCTCGCCGTGCCCGCGCGACTGCTCCGGCACGGTCGACGGTGACGGCTACTGCGACGAGTGCGGGCTGACCCCGCCGGGCGGCGCCGCCACCTCGCGCACCGAGCCGTACGTGCCCTCGGCCCGGGTGTCGCCCGACTCCGCCCGTTCCGGTTCGGCCCGCTCCGGCTCCGCCCGCACGCTCTCCGGCCGCTCCCGCTCGCACCGCTCCGGCCGCACCGGCAGCGGCCGCTCGGTGTCGGTGCGCAGCAGCCGGGGCAGCGTCAGCGCCGGGACCCGGCACAGGCTGGGCGCCGGGCTGGTGACCGTGCCGACCGTGCCCGCGGCCGATCCGGCGGCGGCGGTGCTGACCGACCCGCAGGTGCCCGAGCGCAAGCGGTTCTGCTCCAAGTGCGACGCCCCGGTGGGCCGCGAGAAGCAGGGGCGGCCCGGCCGTCCGGACGGCTTCTGCACCAAGTGCGGCACACCGTACTCGTTCACGCCCAAGCTGCGCCGCGGCGACCTGGTGGGCGGGCAGTACGAGGTGGTCGGGTGCCTGGCGCACGGCGGGCTCGGCTGGATCTACCTGGCGGTGGACCGGCGGGTCAACGACAAGTGGGTGGTGCTCAAGGGCCTGCTGGACACCGGGGACGAGGACGCGCTCGCGGTGGCCGTCGCCGAGCGGCGCTTCCTGGCCGAGGTGGACCACCCGAACATCGTCCGCATCATCAACTTCGCCGAGCACCCGGACCTGCGGACCGGGGCCACCGACGGCTACATCGTGATGGAGTACGTCGGCGGCAAGTCCCTGAAGGCGATCGCCGACGAGCGCCGGCGGCCGGACGGGCGGCGCGATCCGCTGCCGGTGGAGCAGGCCGCCGCGTACGCGCTGGAGGCGCTGCCGGCGCTGGGGTACCTGCACGCCCGGGGCCTGGTGTACTGCGACTTCAAGATCGACAACGTGATCCAGAGCGGCGACACGCTCAAGATCATCGACATGGGCGCCGTCCGCCGCTTCGACGACGACGGCCCGATCTACGGCACCATCGGCTACCAGGCGCCCGAGATCGCCACCGACGGCCCCTCCCCCGCCTCCGACCTGTACACGGTGGCCCGCACCCTCGCCGTGCTCACCGTCGACTTCCCCGGCTACAGCACCACCCACCGCGACACCCTGCCCGGGCCGGAGGAGGTCCCGGCCTTCGCCGCGTACGAGTCGTACTACCGCTTCCTGGTCCGCGCCACCGACCGCGACCCGGCCCGGCGCTTCGCCTCGGCCGAGGAGATGGCCGATCAGCTCACCGGCGTCCTGCGGGAGGTGCTGGCCCTCCAGGACGGGCGGCCCCGACCGGCCCTCTCCACGCTGTTCGGACCCGAGCTGCGGGTGGTCGAGACCCGGGTGGTCGGGCCCGGCGGGCCCCGTCCCGCGGGTGCCGCCACCGCTGCTCCGGGGACGGCCCGGCTCGAACCCCGGGAGGCGGCGCTCGCGCTGCCCGTCCCCCGGGTCGACCCCGCCGACCCCAACGCCGGCTTCCTCGCCACGCTGGTCGCCGCCGACCCGCAGGAGGCGCTCGCCGCACTGGAGGCCGCCCCCGCCGACTCGGTCGAGCGCCGGCTGCGCGAACTCCGCGCCCACCTGGAGCTCGCCAGGATCGCCGACGCCGACCGCACCCTCGCCGCCCTGGAGCAGGACCACCCGGAGGACTGGCGGGTCGTCTGGTACCGCGGCCTGCGCGCCCTCGCCGGGGAGGGCGGCCCGGACGGCGACGCCGCCGCCGAGGCCTTCGACGCGCTCTACGACGCCTTCCCGGGCGAGGCCGCGCCCAAGCTGGCCCTGGCGCTCTGCGCCGAACTGCTGGGCGGCCACGAGGACGCCGCCGAGTTCTACCGGCTGGTCTGGGACACCGACCGCAGCTACGTCAGCGCCGCCTTCGGGCTGGCCCGGGTCCGCCTGGCGGCGGGCGACCGGCCCGGCGCCGTCCGGGTCCTGGAATCGGTGCCGGCCACCTCCAGCCACGCCACCGCCGCCCGGGTCGCCGCCGTCCGCGCCCGGCTGCACGAGCGGCCCGCCGGCGACCCGCTCGCCACCGATCTCACCGCCTGCTCCGACCAACTGGCCGCGCTCGCGCTGGACGACCGGAGCCGCGAGGAACTCTCCGTCGAGCTGCTGGACGCCGCCCTCGGCTGGGTGCGCGCCGGCTCGCCGGACCCCGACGGCGCGGGCACCGGGCCGACCGTGCTCGGACGCCCGGCCGTCGAACGGGAACTGCGCTTCGCCCTGGAACACTCCTACCGGGTACTCGCCCGGTTGGCCGACCGGGCGGAGACCAGGATCGACATGGTGGAGCGTGCCAACCGCGCCCGCCCCAGGACGTGGGTGTAGCCAATGCCGCAGCAGACCCTTTGCCCGAACTGCGCCGAGCCGCTGGAGCCGGAGGACGCGTTCTGCGGCTCCTGCGGCACCAGCCGCGACGGGCGGCCGGCCCCGGGCGCGATGCCCGCCAGTTGGAGCGCCGACGCCGCGGCCCCCGGCGTGCCCGCACCGGGCGGACCCGCGGACGGCCCCGCAGCGAACGGCACCGGAGCGGGCGGCACCGGACCGGACGGTGGTTCGGCCGAGGACCACCCGCCGACCCTCCAGCTGCGCCCGGTCGTGCCGAGCGGCCCCGCCTGCGTGCACTGCGGCGTCCACACCGTCACCGCCGACGGCTACTGCGAGACCTGCGGCGGCGCCCAGCCCCGCCCGCGCGACCACTGGGAGCGCGCCCTGTCCGACGTGGCCGGGGTCAGCGACCGGGGCGTGCGCCACCACCGCAACGAGGACTTCTTCACCGTCGCCGCCACCTCGCTGCCCGGCGGCGAGCCCGTCGTGGTGGCCGTCGTCTGCGACGGCGTCTCCTCCTCCGACCGCCCCGACCAGGCGTCCGAGACCGCCGTGGACGCCGCCTCCGAGTCGCTGCTGAGCTCGCTGGAGCAGGGCGCCGACTTCGACCCGGCGATGCGCCGCGCGGTCGCCGACGCCGCCCGCGCGGTCGCCGACCTCGCCCACGACGGCAACGCCCCGCTCCGGCCCGACACCAACGCGCCCGCCTGCACCTTCGTCAGCGCCATCGCGTCCGGCGGCCGGATCACCATCGGCTGGGTCGGCGACACCCGCGCGTACTGGATCCCGGACGACCGGGTCTCCGCCGAGCCGTTCCGGCTCACCCAGGACGACTCGTGGGCCGCCCGGATGGTCGAGGCCGGGCTGATGGGCGAGGCCGAGGCGTACGCCGACCCGCGCGCCCACGCCATCACCGGCTGGCTCGGTGCCGACGCCGAGGAGGTCGTGCCGCACACCCTGGACTTCACCCCGCACGTCCCCGGAGTGCTGCTCATCTGCACCGACGGCCTGTGGAACTACGCCGAGGCCGCCACCGACCTCGCCTACTTCGTCCGCCAGGACGCCCGCACCGACCCGCTGGCCGCCGCGCAGACGCTGGTCAAGTTCGCGGTCGCGGCCGGCGGGCACGACAACATCACCGTCGCCGTCCTCCCGGTCGACCCGCCCGCGGCCGCGGCCCCGGCGGGCGCCGGGCACACCCGGACGGACACCGCGCTCGACCTGCCGGTGGTGGCCGCCGCCGCGGCGGACGAGGAGGAGGACCACGACCCGACCCTCCCCGACCTGCCGGTGATCGGCTCGCCCGCCGCCCCGCTGCCCGGACCGCCGCCGGCCGTCCCGCCCGCCCCGGCCGGACCGGTGCCCGCCGCACCGCCCGTACCGCCGGTGCCCCCGCAGCCCCCGCACCCGCCGAGGGACTGACCGGCACCGCGCCCCGCACCGACCGCTCACACCGACGACCACCGACGGGAGCCACCGGCCCATGGCAACACTGGCCAAACCGAACCTGCCCAGGTTCGACGTGGAGATCTTCCAGAACGAGTACCTCGCGGCCGGCGCCCGCGAGGTGAACGCCATCGTCGCCGTCACCGCGACCGGCGGCGGCACCACCGGCGGGCGCCCGCTCGGAACGACCGACGCGGCGGCGCAGACCGCGCAGTCCTCGGCCGTGGTGATCATGGTCGACTGCTCGGGCTCCATGGACTACCCGGCGAGCAAGCTGCGCGGCGCCCGCGAGGCGACCGCCGTCGCCGTCGACGCCGTCCACGACGGGGTCGCCTTCGCGGTCGTCGCCGGTACCCACGAGGCCCGCGAGGTCTACCCCGGCGACGGCACCCTGGCCATCGCCTCCCCGGTCACCCGCGCCAAGGCCAAGGAGGCGCTGCGCCGGCTCACCGCGGCCGGCGGCACCGCCATGGGCACCTGGCTGGCCAAGGCCGACCAGCTGTTCCTCACCCGACGCGACCTGGCCATCCGGCACGCCATCCTGCTCACCGACGGCAACAACGAGCACGAGGCCTCCGCGGACCTCGACCGCGCCATCGAGCGCGCCACCGGCCACTTCACCGTGGACTGCCGGGGCGTCGGCACCGACTGGCGGGTGGACGAGCTGCGCCGGATCTCCTCCGCCCTCCTCGGCACCGTCGACATCGTCGCCGAACCGGACGGCCTCGCCGAGGACTTCCGCACGATGATGGCCAAGGCGATGGCCAAGCAGGTCGCCGACGTCGCGCTGCGGATCTGGACGCCCGCCAACGCGGTGGTCAAGTTCGTCAAGCAGGTCGCCCCCGCGGTCGAGGACCTCACCGCCCGCCGCACCGAGGCCGGTCCGCGCGCCGGCGACTACCCCACCGGCTCCTGGGGCGACGAGAGCCGCGACTACCACGTCTGCGTAGAGGTCCCGGCCTCCGCCGTCGGCAACGAGATGCTCGCCGCCCGGGTCAGCCTGGTGCTGCCGCCCGCGGTCTCCGGCGGCACGCCCGACGTACTGTCGCAGGGACTGGTCAAGGCGCTGTGGACCGACGACCTGGCCTCCTCCACCCGGATCAGCCCGCAGGTGGCCCACTACACCGGGCAGGCCGAGCTCGCCGCCTCCATCCAGGCGGGCCTGGAGGCCCACCGGGCGGGCGACCTCGACCTCGCCACCGCCAAGCTCGGGGCCGCCGTCCGGATCGCCCACGCGACCGGGAACGAAGGGACTTTCCGACTCCTGAAGAAGGTGGTCGACGTGGTCGACCCGAAGGAGGGTACGGTTCGGTTCCGTAAGGACGTGAGCGAGGCCGACTCCATGACCCTGGAGACCCGGTCCACGAAGACCGTGCGCGTGAAGAAGTGACCCGGGCCGAGGCCCGGCCGGACAACGGCCCAGCTGGCTGGAAATGAGGGGGGACCTGATGCCGATCTGCCCGAGGGGCCACGAGTCGCAGGCCGAGGACTGGTGCGACTTCTGCGGCTTCCCGATGACGCCTCCGGCGCCGCTGCCGCCGCCGCCCGGGGGCCACCCGGGCGTGCCGGGAGCCGGACCGCAGGGGGCCGGGCCCTTCGGCGGACCGGTGCCGCCCGGCGCCCCCGTACCGCCGGGTGCCCCCGTACCCCCCGGCGCGCCGGGTCCGCTGGGCGCCCCCGTGCCGCCCGGTGCGCCGGTGCCGCCGCCCGCACCCGGGCCGGCCCCGCAGGCGTACCCGGACCTCACCGAGGGCCTCACCGTCTGCCCGATCTGCCGGACCCCGCAGACCGGGCGGTTCTGCGAGGAGTGCGGGTACGACTACGACATCTCGTCGCCGTCCGCCCGCCGGCCCGCCGCCGGCGGCCCCGTCCCCCCGCCGGCGCCCGCCCCGCTGAACATCCCGGCCTCCTACGGCGGCGACCTGCCCGCCGCCCCGCAGGCGCCGCAGCACCCGCAGGGGCCGGACGGCTTCGGCCACCAGCAGCCGGGCGGCTACCCGGGCGGGCCCCGGCAGGCCGCCCCGGCCCCCGCGCCCGCGCCGCCGTACGGACACTCGGACCCGTTCGCGCAGCCGGAGGCCTTCGGGCAGCCCGAGCCCTACGGCCGCTCCGAGCCGTACGGGCAGTCGGAGCCGTACGGGCAGCCCGCCCCCGCGCCGTACGAGGCGTACCAGGGCGGCGGCGCCGGCTACCAGGGCGGCCCGGCCGAGGCTCCGCGCGAGGACTCCGGGCCGGTCTACGCCAAGCCCGGGCCGACCGGACGCGGCGAGGAGTTCGGCACGTCCTTCCACCTCGCCCCGCCGGTGCCGCCGCCGGGGCAGCCCCAGGCCGCCCCGCACGAGCAGCCCGCCGCACACGGTCAGCCGCAGCACGGACAGTCACAGCATGGGCAGCCGCAGCACGGACAGCCCCCGCACGGACAGTCGCAGCACGGGCAGCCGTTCGCCGGGCCCGCGCAGCCCGCGCAGCCCGAGGCGCCACAGCCGGAGCAGACGCGCACGACCTGGCTCGCCGTCGTGTCCGCCGACCGCGACTACTTCACCGACATGATGATCCGCAGCGGCCCGGAGGCGGCGGGCCTGTTCTTCCCGCCGTACTGCCCCGAGCGCCGCATCCCGCTCACCGGGCGCGGGCAGCTCCGGATCGGGCGGCGCAGCCAGCACCGCGGCACCGTGCCGGAGATCGACCTGTCGGTGCCGCCGGAGGACCCGGGCGCCTCGCACCAGCACGCGCTGCTCGCCGAACAGGCCGACGGCAGCTGGGTGCTGGTCGACCAGGACTCCACCAACGGCACCACGGTCAACGGCGGCGCCGAGCCGATCGCCCCGCACACGGCGATCCCGCTCAACGACGGCGACCGCATCCACATCGGTGCGTGGACGACCATCACGCTGCACCGCGCCTGAGCACACGGGCGGAGGACCGGGCCACCCGGTCCGGCCCTCCGCCCGCCGCTCCGCTCCCCGCCGGCCGCGAGGCCCCCTGCCGCTCCGCCGACCGCCGGGCACCGCAGTAAAATGATCTTCAAAAGGGCGTCAGGACCCTGGTTCGCACGCCCCCTTCGGCCCTACGCTCATCGCACATGACTGCAGCGATATCCGCCGACGGAATCCGTCAGCGGTACGGGGACGTGCAGGCCGTCGACGGGGTGTCACTCACCGTCGAGGCCGGCGAATTCTACGGAATCCTCGGCCCGAACGGGGCCGGGAAGACCACCACACTGGAGATCCTGGAGGGGATCCGCAAGCCCGACGAGGGCCGCATCGAACTGCTGGGGATGGCGCCCTGGCCGCGCAATCCGAAGCTGCTGCCGCGCATCGGCGTGCAGTTCCAGGCCTCGGCGTTCTTCAACAAGCAGACCGCACGCGAGACCATCCGCACCTTCGGCTCCTTCTACGGCGTCGGCGCCAAGCGGGCCGACGCGATGCTGGAGCGGGTCGGCCTCACCGAGTCGGCCGGGGTGATGACCGACAAGATGTCCGGCGGCCAGGCCCAGCGCCTGTCCATCGCCTGCGCGCTGGTCCACGACCCGGAACTGGTGTTCCTGGACGAGCCGACCACCGGACTCGACCCGCAGGCCCGCCGCAACCTCTGGGACCTGCTGCGCGGCATCAACGCCGAGGGCCGCACCCTCGTCCTGACCACCCACTACCTCGACGAGGCCGAGGTGCTCTGCGACCGCGTCTCGGTGATGGACCGCGGGCGGATCCTGCGCACCGGCGCACCCGCCACCCTGATCCGCGAGATCGACGACACCGTGCGGATCAGCGTGGAGTCCGGCCAACTCGCCGTCGACACCGCCCGCACGCTGCTGGCCGGGGCCGGCGCCGAGACCGCCTCGATCGAGGACGACGGCGTCTCGCTGGTCATCGCCACCCGCCTGCCCGGTCCGGTGCTCGCCGTGCTCGGCGACCGCAACGCCCTGCGCGGCCTGGAAGTGCGCGGCGCCACCCTGGAGGACGTCTTCCTCCAGCTGACCGGACGGGAGTACCGCGCATGAGCGCCGACCGGAACACAGACACCCGGCAGGAGACCCGGCCCTCCGACCTCCCCGCGCAGCGCGCGGCCTCCCCGGCGGGCGGCGCCGGGGACCGCCCCCCGGCGGCGCCCGAACGCGAGCGGGCCAGCGCCTTCGTGAGCCTGTCCCGGGTGATGCTGGTCGCCTTCCTGCGCGACCGCACCGCGGTCTTCTTCGTGATGCTCTTCCCGCTGATGTTCCTGCTGCTCTTCGGCACCCTGCTGAAGGACGCCGGGACCGCCCACGCCAAGGTCGTCCAGGTCGGCGCCGTCCAACTGCTCGACTCGGTGCAGGGCGAGGGCCGGACGCAGTTGGAGAAGGTCCTCACCATCAGCCGTGAGGACGACGAGGCCGCCGCACTGGAGAAGGTCCGCAAGGGCGACCTGGACGCGCTGATCAAGCAGGGGCCGGGCGGGGCCGTGGTGCTGCGCTTCAGCGCCGCCGACCAGGTCCGCGCCGGCACCGTCCAGGGCATCGTCAACTCGGTGGTCCAGCAGGCCAATCAGGCCGCCACCGGGAAGCCGCCGGCCTTCACCCTGGAGTCCTCGCAGGTCGAGGACGGCGCGCTGAAGCCGATCCAGTTCCTCACCCCCGGCCTGCTCGGCTGGGCGGTGGCGACCGGCGCGGTGTTCGGCGCCTCGCTGACCCTGGTGTCCTGGCGGCAGAAGAAGGTGCTGCGCCGGCTGCGGCTGGCCCCGGTGAGCCCGTTCTCGATCGTGGCCTCCCGGGTCGTGGTGTCCGTGGTGACCGCGCTCGCCCAGACCGCGGTCTTCCTGCTCGTGGCCACCGTGCCGTTCTTCGGCCTGAAGCTCAGCGGCACCTGGTGGCTGATCGTGCCCCTGGTGGTGTGCGGCACGATCGCCTTCATGTCGATCGGCCTGCTGGCGGGCTCGCTCGCCAAGACCGAGGAGGCGGCCAACGGCATCTCGCAGATCATCGTGCTGCCGATGTCCTTCCTCTCCGGCTCCTTCTTCCCGACCGACGACATGCCGGGCTGGCTGAAGGCCGCCTCCGAGGTCCTGCCGCTCAAGCACCTGGTCGACTCCGCCCAGTCCGTGCTCTCCCGGGGCGGCGGCGTGGGCGACGCGCTGCCGACCATGGGCGGGCTGCTGCTGTTCGCGGCCGTCCTCACCGCGATCTCCTGGAAGTTCTTCCGCTGGGAGGACGCCTAGGTTCTCCCGCCCGTGGGGTCGTACGCCTTTGGTCCCGGTGTACGACCCCACGGGCGTCTGCGACCATGGTCGGGTGAACGAGATCCGGCGTGGCACGCTCAGCGAGGAGACCTTCTACGACCAGGTCGGCGGGGAGCCGACCTTCCGGCGGCTGGTCCACCGCTTCTACCAGGGCGTGGCCGAGGACGAGTTGCTGAAGCCGATGTACCCCGAGGAGGACCTCGGCCCGGCCGAGGACCGGCTGCGGCTGTTCCTCATGCAGTACTGGGGCGGCCCGCGCACGTACAGCGAGGAGCGCGGCCACCCGCGGCTGCGGATGCGCCACGTCCCGTTCAAGGTCGACCGCGCGGCGCACGACGCCTGGCTGAAGCACATGCGGGCCGCCGTGGACGAGCTGCAGCTGCCCGAGGACGCCGAACGCCAGCTCTGGGACTACCTGGTGTACGCGGCCGCCTCGATGGTCAACACCGAGGGCTGAGCCGCCTCCCCGGCCGCACGGCCACAACAACCACGCGGGACAGCACAGACGGGCCGGACAGGCGGGCCGGAGCAGGCGGGCCGGAACCGCTAGCGCAGCGCGCTGAGCCCGAGGCCGGCGCCCGGGGCGGCCGCCGTCCGGACTACGATCGAACCGGCCGGCGAGCTCAATCGCAGCCAGCCGCCCGCCCGGTGCACGGTCAGCGGGGCCCCCGGCCGCAGGAAGCCGATCACCTGGGCGGCGTGCGCGGCCCGCAGCGGCAGCTCCGGCACGGCCGCCAGCGGGCGGGACCAGATCTCGTCGGCCAGCTCGTCCAGGACCCGGCGCGAGCGGTGGTGCTCCGGCACCGCCTCACTGCGCTCGCGGAACTCCCGGACGGCGGCCGCCACTTCCGGGACCACCTCGGCCGCACCCGGCTCGGCGACCGGGCGCCAGCCGGTGCGCGGCGGCAGCAGGCCCGCCCAGGCCGGTCCGGTGACCGGGGCCGGCAGCACGACGGCGCCCGTCCCGGTGTCGATGCCGTCCAGCAACTGGCCCGCCGAGACCGTGGCGTCCACCGCCGCGACCTCGCCCGACAGCCGCGCGGTCCGCACCGCCA
Source organism: Kitasatospora sp. NPDC054939 (assembly GCF_053610105.1). Classification (NCBI taxonomy): domain Bacteria; kingdom Bacillati; phylum Actinomycetota; class Actinomycetes; order Kitasatosporales; family Streptomycetaceae; genus Kitasatospora; species Kitasatospora sp. NPDC054939. The sequence continues at coordinate 42,837 of NZ_JBSGXP010000061.1, forward strand.
GCACGCCCGAACCGCCCAGCGGCAGCCGTCCGAAGACCGCCAGCACGCCCTCGCCCGGCTGCTGCGCCCCGGCGGGCTCCGCTGCTCCGGGCCGCATGCCCTCGTGCGTGCGGTCGCCGCCCGAACCCGGCCGGCTCATCGCCTGCAGCCGCACCGCCGCCGCGCGGTCGAAGCGCAGCAGGCGGACCAGGAAGGCGGCCAGGTCGGCGGCCCCACCGGCGTCGGCGAGGGCGAGTACGGCGGGGGTGGTGCTGGTCAACGGTGCTCAGCTCACATCGGGTTCGGTTCGGTCCGCCCCGGGCCCGGTGGGCGGACCGGGCGCGCCGCCCGTCGCCCGGGCGGGCCCGGGGGGTTGCTCAGGCAGCGGCGACGGCCGGCTGCTCCTCCATGAAGCGGGTCAGGAACTCCCGCTCCACCGCGCTGATCCGGCGCGGCCGGCCCTCGGCCAGGTCGTAGGGGACGACCACGGTCGACGCCCGCACGTACACCGTCTCGGTGCCGTCCGGGGCGGTGTCCTTGACCTCGTACGACACGGTCAGCGAGGCGCCGCCGATCCTGGTCACCCAGGTCTCGACGGTGACCGGCTCGGGCCGGTGCACCAGCGGGCGCTTGTAGTCGATCTCGTGGCGCGCGACCACCGAACCGCCCGCGAACTCCCCGGCCCCGGCCGCGGCGGCCTGGGTGAACATGAAGTCGATCCGGGCCTCCTCCAGGTAGCGCAGGAAGACCACGTTGTTGACGTGCCCGAACGCGTCCATGTCGGACCAGCGCAGGGGGCAGGCGTAGATGTGGCGTGCCACGGAACGTCTCCTCACTTCTCGTTACCCGCAAGTAGCTTACGGGCGGCGGCCCGGCGGGTGCCCTGGGGCAGCCTGCCGGGCCGGTGTTGCGGCCGGATGTCGCCCCCGGGTCGGCTTCCCGACCCGGGGGCCGATCCTCAGCCCCGGGTCAGCTTCTTGTAGGTGGCCCGGTGCGGACGGGCGGCGTCCGCGCCCAGCCGCTCGATCTTGTTCTTCTCGTACGACTCGAAGTTGCCCTCGAACCAGAACCACTTGCTCTCGCCCTCGTAGGCGAGGATGTGGGTGGCCACCCGGTCCAGGAACCAGCGGTCGTGGGAGATGACCACGGCGCAGCCGGGGAACTCCAGCAGAGCGTTCTCCAGCGAGGAGAGGGTCTCGACGTCGAGGTCGTTGGTGGGCTCGTCGAGGAGCAGCAGGTTGCCGCCCTGCTTCAGGGTGAGCGCCAGGTTCAGGCGGTTGCGCTCACCGCCGGAGAGCACACCGGCCGGCTTCTGCTGGTCCGGGCCCTTGAAGCCGAACGCCGACACGTACGCGCGGGACGGCATCTCGACCTGACCGACGTTGATCCAGTCCAGGCCGTCGGAGACGACCTCCCAGAGCGTCTTCTTCGGGTCGATGTTGGCGCGGCTCTGGTCGACGTAGCTGATCTTGACCGTCTCGCCGACCTTGACCTTGCCGCTGTCCGCCGTCTCCAGGTCCTGGAGCATCTTGAACAGCGTGGTCTTGCCGGCGCCGTTCGGGCCGATGACGCCGACGATGCCGTTGCGCGGCAGGGTGAAGCTGAGGTCGTCGATCAGGATCTTCTCGCCGAAGGCCTTGGAGAGGTTCTCCACCTCGACGACGACGCTGCCCAGACGCGGGCCCGGCGGGATCTGGATCTCCTCGAAGTCCAGCTTCCGCATCTTGTCCGCCTCGGCCGCCATCTCCTCGTAGCGGGCCAGACGGGCCTTGGACTTCGCCTGGCGGCCCTTGGCGTTGGAGCGGACCCACTCCAGCTCTTCCTTGAGGCGCTTGGCGCGCTTGGCGTCCTTCTGGCCCTCGACCTTGAGACGCGACTGCTTGGTCTCCAGGTAGGTGGAGTAGTTGCCCTCGTAGCCGATGGCCCGGCCGCGGTCGAGCTCCAGAATCCAGCCGGCCACGTTGTCCAGGAAGTACCGGTCGTGGGTCACGGCGACGACGGTGCCCGCGTACTTGGCCAGGTGCTGCTCCAGCCAGTTCACCGACTCGGCGTCCAGGTGGTTGGTGGGCTCGTCGAGCAGCAGCAGGTCGGGGGCCTCCAGCAGCAGCTTGCAGAGCGCGACACGGCGCTTCTCGCCACCGGAGAGCTTGGTCACGGCCCAGTCGCCGGGCGGGCAGCCCAGCGCGTCCATGGCCTGCTCCAGCTGGGCGTCGAGGTCCCAGGCGTTGGCGTGGTCCAGGTCCTCCTGGAGCTTGCCCATCTCGTCGAGCAGCGCGTCCGAGTAGTCGGTGGCCATCAGCTCGGCGATCTCGTTGAAGCGGTTGAGCTTCCCCTTGATCTCCTTGACGCCGTCCTCGACGTTCTCCAGCACCGTCTTGGTCTCGTCCAGCGGCGGCTCCTGGAGGAGCATGCCGACGGTGAAACCGGGCGAGAGGAAGGCGTCGCCGTTCGAGGGCTGCTCCAGGCCGGCCATCATCTTCAGCACGGTGGACTTGCCGGCGCCGTTGGGGCCGACGACGCCGATCTTCGCTCCGGGGAGGAAGCTGAGCGTCACGTCGTCAAGGATGACCTTGTCTCCGTGCGCCTTGCGCACCTTGCGCATCGTGTAGATGTATTCCGCCACGTGAGATCGCTCCGGCGTCGTCGGGAGTAATTCGGCTTGCAGCCTTCCATTGTGCCGCACCCGGCCGTACTCCCCGAACGGCCCAGTACCCCGGGACGCCCGCCCCCGGCGGGCACCAGGGGCGATCCGGGAGCGACCCGGGAGTGATCCGGCCGGGATGCGGCGGGGATGTGGAGGTCGGGCCCGGCGGGGATGCGGCGGGGCCCGGCGGCCGGGCCCGGGAACGCGGAACGGCCCGGCCCCCCGCAGTGGCTGCGGGGG
>NZ_JBSGXP010000062.1:0-45366 GCF_053610105.1 Kitasatospora sp. NPDC054939
GGTGTTGGTGTTCGGCCGGTCTGTCGGTCTGTCGGTCCGGCGTGGGGAGCGGCTGGTCAGCCGGGTTCTACGGGGTAGCGTCGGAGTGGCCGGCGAGGATGCCGAGGCACGCGTGGTTCGCGTCGACCTCGGCCTCGGGGTCGGCCTCCCGTTGCCGGAGGACGAGGATCCCGGTCGCGGCGCCGTTCCCTCCCCGCCGGGGTCAGTAGTCGGTGTCGATGAACGAGCTGGCGTAGATGCTGAAGCAGGGGAAGTGGTAGGCCTCTTCGGTGTCCTGTTCGGTCTGGAGTTCCAGCTGTTGGAGGGCGAGGATCTCGGTCATGGGTGGGTCCCTTCGCTTTCGTGTGGGCGGGCGGGTTCCAGGGTGAACCAGTCGTCACCCGGGCCGTGGAGGGCTCGGTGCAGCGCCAGCAGGATCCCGGCGCTTCCGCCGGCCACGTCGGCGCTGTAGCGCAGCGAGCCCGTGCCGAGCCAGCGGACGTCGTCGCCGTGCGGGACGGCGTACTTGAGGAGCCCGGTCGCGAGCCGGACCGCGTTGTGGCGGTCGGCCTCGTCCTGGGTGGAGTCGGCGTGTTCGGCGAGCAGGTAGACCAGTCCGGCGTAGCCGTCGTGCAGGCCGGCCTGTACCGCGCTGACCTTGCGGGCGTCGGCCAGGACGCGGGGCAGGGCGGTGGTGCAGCGCTCGTCCGCGGTGGTGCCGGCGCCGGCGGCGGCGTAGCGCAGCAGGACGGTTCCGATCCCGGCGGACCCGGAGGCGAGGTAGGGCATGACCCGCCGGTTCACGGCGTTGTCGGCGAAGGAGAGGGAGCCGTCGGGCAGCGCCACGGCGCGGTCCAGTTCCTCGTGGAGCAGGGAGCGTCCCGCTGACAGGTAGCGCTGGTCCCCGCTCTCGCGGGCGAGGTGGTGGAGGAAGAGCGCCAGTCCGCTGCGGCCGTGGAACAGGCCGCGGGCGTCGTGTGCCCCCAGGGTCGGCCCCAGGTCCGCGCCGTGGTGCAGGATCGCGTCGCCGGCGGCGGCCGCCCGTTCCAGGTGGCGCGGGTCGCGGGTGCGCCGGTGCAGGGCGAGCCAGGCCAGGCCGACGCCGGCCCGTCCGCCGGCCAGCGTGGTCGTGGCGGCCGTCAGCGGATGGCCGTCGGCTGCGCGCAGCAGGTCGGTCGCCTCGTCGAGGTGCCCGGCCTCCGCCAGTGCCCGTGCGACGCCGGCCGAGCCGACGGCCAGTCCGGGGGGCAGCGCGTCCGCGGCGGCGAGCGCGTCCTTGCGCAGCCGCTTGCGGACGTCGTCGGGGACGGGGAGTCCGGCCCTGCCCAGGGCGTGCACCACGCCGGCCGTTCCGTACGCCATGCACACCGTGTTGGTGCGCAGTGCCTGGGGCGAGGGCGGGAACGCCCAGTCGGCCCGGTCGGTGTCGGCCAGGGCGAGCAGCCCCGAGGCGGTCTGCTCGGCGAGCCGTGTCAGGCAGCCCAGCGGATCGGCGTCGACTTCCTCGGGGGTGGGCAGCGTGGACGCCCGGTCCTTGCGGGGGCGTTGGAAGGCGGTGGCCCGCTGCCACAGGTCGCGCGGCAGCGGCGCCGTCGCCGCCAGGTCGCGTCGCAGCAGGGCGAAGTTGGCCGGCGTCAGCTGGGGCGCGTTGTGGAAGGGCGCCAGCAGGGTGAGTGCGAGGGCGGACAGGCCGTAGCGGTCGGCGAGGAGCGGGTCGGCGGGGTGGTCGGCGGCCAGGCCCGGGGGCGGTGCGAAGCCCGGGGTGCCCATCCGGGCGGGGCGGTCGTCCAGCCGGGTCGCGGACTCGAAGTCGACGAGCCTGGCGTCCCCGGCGGGGGTGACGATGACGTTTCCGGGGCTGACGTCGCCGAACCGCAGCCCCAGCGCGTGGAGCCGGCCCAGGGCCGCGTCCAGCGCGGCGAGGATGCGGCGGCAGTCGGCGTGGTACCGGTCGTAGTCCGCGGCGGGCCGGTCGGCCAGCAGGACGGGCGACGAGCGGTTGATCCACTTCACCAGCGGGAGTCCCTCGACGTGCTCCATGACGAGGAAGTCGTGCTCCCACTCGGTGAAGTGCTCCAGCGGCTCGGGACACGTGCCCGGAGCCGCCGCGTGCACGGCGGCCAGGGTGCCGTACTCCCGGCGCAGCCGCTTCCGGGCGCTCGCGCCGTCCCAGGTGTAGCCGTTGTGCGGGCGTGCCTCCTTGATGAGGACCAGGCGTCCGGTGCGGGTGTCGCGGGCCTGGTAGGCGCCGCCGGCGTTGCTCGGCTGCAGCACCTTGACGATCTCGTAGTCGCGGATGCGGATCGAGCCCTGGTGTGGGGCCGGCTCCTGGGCCACGAAGGGGTCGCTGACGCCCTCGGGCAGGACGAAGTACGCCAGCCGAAGGTCCGGCACGTCGTGTCCGCGGCCGTCGGTCAGCAGCGGTTCCGCGGTGCCGTCGGGCAGCAGGCGGCTGCGGCGGCCGAACGCGCCGTAGCGGTAGTGGACCGTCCGGGAGTCCCGGTAGCGGCGGTCGCTGAGGACGTAGGCGCCCTCCTCGCCGCGCAGGGCGTCGGCGAGGAGGGCGAGGAGCCGTTCGGCGGCCGGGGTGTCCGGCGGGTACACGGCGCAGAACTTGCCCGCCTGGGAGCGGGCGCCGTGCTTGTGGTGGAGGGCGAGGAAGAACAGGTGCGCCGACACGTGCTTGAACGGCGCTCCCTCGGCGAAGCACGTGTCCGCCACCGTGTCGAGGACGTGCTGGGCCCGCTCCAGGCGTGCCGACACGTGGATCTTCCAGCCCTGTTCGGTACGGCGCGCCCCGGGGCCGCTCCACGCCGTCCAGATGTCCCGATCGCCTGCGCGCCAGCCGGCCGCGACCCGGGCGGGCGCGAAGCGCCGACCGGGGTCGGCCATCGTGCCGAGCGGCGCGTAGAACTGCTCGTCGGCGAGGGCATCGGACATCGCGTCGAACAAGGGGTCTCCTCCACATGGTCGTGCGCCGCGATCCCGGGGCCGTCATCGGGCCGTGGGCCGGTAGCGGCCCGAGGTCCGTGTTCCCGCTGAGCGGGCCGCCGGTGCGCGACGAGCCGTTCAACGGGCATCCCCGGTCCGTCCGCACTCCCCGGAACGGCCATCGCCCCGACGGACAGGACGCTAGGCGCGGCGGGTTCGACAACGGTTCGGCCGCGGTATGGGAGCGCCTGTCCGGCCGGGGCTGCCGCTCGGCCTAAAAGAGGGCGCCCGGGTGTGCGGCGGAGCGGGTCCTGAAGACCGATCAGGAATCGAGAAGCCCCGGCTGCCGTGCAGCGCCTAGCGTGATGGTCATGGCAACCACCGCTTCTCCCGCAGCCCCCGCCGCCCTCGCGTCCGTCACCCTTGAGGTGGCCGACCCCGAGGCCGCCCGCCGCTTCTACAGCGCCTTCGGCGTGGACGCGCACGTGGGCCTGCGGTCCTCCGCGGCCCCCTCCACCGGCTTCCGCGGCTTCACCCTGGCCCTGACGGTGTCCGGCCCGGCCACCGTCGACGCCTTCGTCGCCGCTGCCACCGACGCCGGTGCCACGGTCCTGAAGCCCGCCGCGAAGTCACTGTGGGGCTACGGCGGCGTCGTCCAGGCCCCGGACGGCACGATCTGGAAGATCGCGACCTCCGCGAAGAAGGACACCGGCCCCGCCACCCGCGAGATCGACGAGGTCGTCCTGCTGATCGGCGTCGAGGACGTGAAGGCCACCCGGCAGTACTACGCCGACCGGGGCCTGACCGTGGCCAAGAGCTTCGGCGGCAAGTACGCCGAGTTCGCGCCCGGCCGCCCCGGCGCGGTCAAGCTCGCCCTCTACAAGCGCCGCGCCCTCGCCAAGGACCTCGGCGTCCCCGCCGACGGCACCGGCTCGCACCGTATCGTCCTCGCCGGCACCGCCGATGCCTTCACCGACCCGGATGGGTTCGCCTGGGAGGCTGCCCCCTCGCTCGCCCCCACGCCGTCCTGACCCCGGCGCCGCATTCCTCCTCCCGGCCCGGTACGAGAGGGGGCACGGGGGCCCGTCGCGGCGTATCCGGCGATCCGCAGGCGGCCGCCGCCCGGTGGCCGCCGACGCCCAGGGCAACGACCCCGGCCGCGGCCTCCCGCAAGACCGGCGAGCACCGTGCTCGCGACCGGCGAACACAGGCTCCGGGCTGACGTCCGGGACCTTCCCGGCCTGGCCGGGCACATGACCACCCGTCAACCGCACAACCACCCATGTACAAGGAGTACGACATGAAGGCGCACGTCAGCTCGATCCTCCTCGGTGTCCGGGACATGGACCGGGCCAAGGAGTTCTACACCGAAGGACTCGGCTGGAAGATCCAGAACGACTTCGGCGTCTCGGTGTTCTTCGCATCGGACGGCGCCTCGCCGGTCGGCTTCTACAGCCGTGAGGGCCTGGCCGCCCAGGTGGGCACGGACCAGGAGGGCAGCGGCTTCAGCGGGCTGGTGCTGACCTACGTCGTCCGCAGTGAGGCACGGGTCGACGAGATCATGGCGCAGGCCCAGAAGGCCGGGGCCACGGTCCTCAAGCCCGCCGGCGCTCTGCCGTGGGGCGGCTACGGCGGCGCGTTCGCCGACCCGGAGGGCTACATCTGGAGCCTCGGCTACAGCGCCCAGGGAACCGACCAGCCCTACGCCGAGTAGCCGCGCTCCTCCTCACACGCCGCGTCGGGGACGGCGGGGGAAATCCGGCGGTGGCTGAAGTAGCTGTTTCCCGGGCTGACGCCGATCAGCAGGTGGTCGCCGCGCCGCCAGATCCGGCGGCAGCGGTCGGAGAACGGCAGTGCCTCGAATTCCACGGGTGCGGGCGGTTCCGGGGTGGTGTCGGCGTGGTTCTCGCCGAGGGGGGTTCTGCGCATGATGGCCTCCGCGGTGCGGCCGGGTTCACCCGGCCGCACCGGATGTCTGTGGGGGGAGGCGGAGTTCGGCAGGGGAGGACGGCCGGGCAGCGTCGGCCGGGTCCGACCCCTGCCCTCGCCGATACGCTCGGTGCGGCCGGCGCGGGCTGCGGGGCCGGCGGGAGCTGCCTTGGGTCGCGGCGCGGACGGTGCGCTGCCGATCGGCCTCGCGGCGCAGGTCGGCCTCGCGGAGCTTGTGGAACGCGTGGTGCAGCATGACGGAGGTCCTTCAGGAGGTGGGGGTTCGTCCTGCCCCCTCAGGGTGGTGCGGCGGACCGCCCGGACGCATGGGGCACCGGCCCCGTTCCCGTCCTGGTTGCGGGGGGACCCGCCGCCGTCGGGCACGGGTCGCGATCGAGGGCGGGAGCCGCCCGGCGGCGCGGAGCGGGGGGCCTCGGTCCACGTCCCGGCCGAGGCTTCGCTCCGTCCCCGCACGGGAACCCCGTTCTCCGGAGGCCCTCTGACGCGGTGTCCGCTCGCGGCGGGCGGATCGGGTCCGGCCGGTGCCCCTTCGGCCCGGTGCGGACTGCCCGTTCGGTCGCGTGCGGACGGGCCCTGCGGCAGCTGTCGGCCGGTCCGGGAAGCGGTCTGCTGTACCGTCTTCGTCCAGGCGTCGTTCGTACGCCGGTTCGAGAGCAGTCGGGACGCCCGTCCCGGACGGCCGGATCGATTCTCCGGCCGTGTCCGTCGGCATAAGGGGATCAGTGACCGATCTGGGTCGGGGCTACGGCCCCCAGGGCTCCGAGTGGGATCCCGGCGATCCCGGGTACGGCGGTCAGCAGCAGATCCCCGGTCGGCAGGACGGACCGTGGCAGCAGCACCCGCCGTACGGCGGAGCCGACCAGGGCCGCCCGGCGCATTGGGCCCCGCAGGCCGTTCCGCCGCAGGGCATGCCGGCGCAGGGCATGCCGGCACAGGGCATCCCGCCACAGGCCGGCAGCGGGCACGGGTTAGCCGGCGGCCCGCAGCAAGTGCCCTGGGACGTGCCGGGCGGGCACGCGCCGCCGCAGCAGCACCTGCCACCACAGCAGCAGTACGCGCCGCCGCAGGCCGGAGCCGCGCAGGGCGGACCGTGGCAGCAGGAGGCACCCGCGCCCGTGCAGGTGGCCGGTCCCGGCCCGGACGGCATCGACTGGGAGGCCGAGGCCGCCGCGCTGGAGGCCGGTGGACACCCGGCCGACATCCGGCCCGGGTACGCCGACGAGCCCGGGGGAGCGGGCCCCGAGGAGGACGAGGCCGCGGCCGGCCAGGACGCGTCCGGCGAGCGGGACGGGCTCTTCGGCGACGGGGACCGCTCGCGCGAGGCCAGGCGCAGGAGCCAGGCGAAGGGCCAGAAGTCGAGGCGCCGCAACGGCGGTGCGTGCCTGGTGGTCGCGCTGGTGCTGATCGGCGCCACGGGCGGTGCCTGCTGGTGGGGCTACGGCGTCTACCAGGACCGCTTCGGCCCGGCGCCGGACTTCGTCGGGCAGGGCAGCGGCTCGGCCAGGGTGGAGATCAAGAAGGGCGCCGTCGGCAGCCAGATGGGCGCGGCGCTGAAGGAGGCCGGGGTGGTGAAGAGCGTCAAGGCCTTCACCGACGCGTGCGCGAAGAACCCCAAGTGCACCACCATCCAGCCGGGCACGTACCGCATGCCCAAGGAGATGTCGGCCGAGGCCGCCGTCGCGAACCTCGTGGAGGCCAACGGCGGGGAGAAGCTGATCATCCAGGAGGGGCTGACCTCCACCGCCACCTACGCGAAGATCGACGAGAAGCTGCAGTTGCCCAAGGGCACCACGGCCGCCGCCGCCAAGGCCCGGATCGGCGACCTCGGCCTGCCCGCGTACGCCAGGGGCAACATCGAGGGCTTCCTCTGGCCGGCCCGCTACTCGATCTCCGAGGGCATGAAGCCCGAGGAACTGCTCAAGGACATGGTCAAGAACGCCGTCGACCGCTACGCGGGCCTGGATGCGGAAGCCGCCAGGATCGGGCTCAAGTCCGGCTACGAGGTGGTCATCGAGGCGAGCATCCTCCAGGCCGAGGGCGACAACCCGGCGGACTTCGCCAAGATGGCCCGGACCATCCAGAACCGGCTGGCCGACAAGGGCAAGATCAACGGCAAGCTCGGCATGGACACCACGCTGCAGTACGCGCTGGGCCGCAAGGTGCTCAGCAGCAAGGACATCCACGACGCGTCCAACAAGTACAACACCTACTACAACCCGGGCCTGCCGCCGGGGCCGATCTCCAACCCCGGCGAAGACGCCATCAAGGCGACGCTGAACCCGGCGGACGGCAAGTGGCTGTACTTCATCGCGATGCCGCCGAACGGCACCAAGTTCGCCGAGACGGACGCCGAACACGCCGCCAACGTCGAGGCGTACTGCACGGCGAAGGGCCAGAAGTTCGACAAGGTGGCCATTCACTGCACGGCGAAGTGACCGCCGCCCGCCAGGGTCTGCGACCAGGTCAAGGGCTGGACCGGCCGACCGCGCCGGTGCGCTGAGGTCCGGGTCCGGGTCCGGGGCCGGAGAACGGTGGCGGTGGGCTCCCGTCGCGTGCGGCGAGGGCCACCACCGCCGGATCTCCGGGCGGCTTCCTGCGGGTATCGAAGGTGCCGACGGGTGCTGCGGTTGACGCACTGTCCGTGGGGCGCCGGGCGGCCCGGCATGCCGACGGCGACCGCGCCTACAGCGGGAGTTTGAACCCGTCGTGGCTGCGGGCGAAGCCCAGTGCTGCGTAGAAGCGGTGCGCGGCCTCCCGGCGCTTGTTGCTGGTGAGCTGCACCAGTCCGCAGCCACGCGAGCGCGCCCGTGCGATCGCGAGCACCATCAGGGTCCGGCCCAGCCCGTCCTCGCGCCGGTCCGCGCGGATCCGCACCGCCTCGACCAGCGCCCGTTCGGCACCGCCCTGGCCGAGCCCCGGAATGTAGGTCGCCTGGAGGCACCCGACCACCGTGCCGTCGCCGGCCACCAGGACCAGCAGTTCGTTGCGCGGGTCCGTGTCGATCGCCGTGAAGGCGCGTTCGTACGCCTCCGTCACCACCACCGTGGCCGGATCCACCACCGCGTCCTCGTCGGCGAGCAGCGCCAGGACCGCCGACAGGTCGGCACGGGTCGCGGGGCGCAGGGTGTGGGCGGGCGGCAGGTCGGTGACGGCAGACATGACACAGACCCTAACCGGTGCCCGCTCCGATGGACTTGGGGTGCCGTCCCGTGATCACTGCGGCCGATGCCGGTGGCCGTTCGAGGGCGGACAAGCTGATCGGTGGCACCGGCTCGGTCGAGGTCACCGTCCGGCTACTACCGGTACCAGGACGGCGACGCGTGGAAGGTGGCCGACGTCTCGCGCCAGAACCTTTCGATGCTGTTCGGCGCCGGCGGCATGATCTCCACCACCCGGGACCTGCACATCTTCGTCTCCGCGCTGAACAGCGGCCGGCTCCTGCCGCCGCCGCTCCTCGCCGAGATGCGCACGCCGCACGGGGAACTCGGCTACGGCCTCGGCCTGTTCGTCCAGGACCTGGGCCCCGACGGCGGAGGCACCGTCTACCACCACAACGGCGGCGCGCCGGGCGGCTACGGGGCGCTGATGTACAGCACCCCGGACGGCCGCAGGACCCTGACCGCCGGGCTGACCACCGGCGACGCCGCCGTCGACCCGGCCCAGGTGTTCCCGCAAGCGCTGGACAGGCTCCTCCGGCAGGTGCTCGGCAGCCGGCACCACGCGGGCTGACGGCCTCGGGCGCGGCGGACCACGGACCGCGGACCGCGGACCGCGGACCACGGACCACGGACCGCGGACCACGGACCGCAGACCACGGACCGCGGACCGCGGACCGCGGACCGCGGACCGCAGACCACGGACCACGGTCCGCGAGGGAATTCGGAAATCTTTGCCCGGGAGCGATGAGTTTCGGCGCCGCGCCCGGTCTGACCCTACGAAAGAACGCAACACCCCGATCAGTACAACGACAAGGGAGCACCCCATGCGCAAGATCACCGCCGGACTGTTCATCGCCGCCGACGGTGTGGTGGAGAGCCCGGACCAGTGGCACTTCCCCTACTTCAACGACGAGATGGGTGCGGCCGTCGGCGCCCAGGTGGCCGCGGCCGACACGCTGCTGCTGGGCCGGGTCACCTACGACAGCTTCGCCGGGGCCTGGCCGGCCCGGGAAACGGCCGGCGGCGAGGACGCCCCGATGGCCAAGGCGCTCGGCGACGCCCGCAAGATCGTCGTCTCGAACTCGGACCTGCAGTTCACCTGGCGCAACTCCGAGCGCCTCGACGGCGACCTGGTCGAGGCCGTCACCGCGCTGAAGCAGGAAGCGGGCGGCCCGATCGGGATCTCCGGATCGGTCTCGGTCGTGCGTGCGCTGCTCGCCGCCGCACTGATCGACGAACTGCACCTGCTCGTCCACCCGATCGTCGTCGGCCGCGGCACCCGCCTCTTCGACGAGGGAGCGCACCCGATCAACCTCAAGCTCCTGAGCAGCACCGTCTTCACCACCGGCGTCCTCCACACCGTCTACGGCCCCGCCGACAAGTGACGAGGAGCGCGCACACCTGACGGGCCGGAGCGGCACTGCGCTGCTCCGGCCCGTCCCTGCTTCCGCCCGGGTCGCCCTGACCGGCAGTCGGGTCGAGGGCGCTGCTCCGGCAGCATCGCGACGGCACCCGGCGTGCGCGGTACCCGTTCCGCTGCGCGGCGTCATACCCGGGTCGTACCGGCGGGTTGGCTCGCCGGTATGACGCCCGCACGCCACTGCGGCCCCTACGGTTCGGGTACGGAGCCGGCCGATGGCGGCGGGCCGATCAGGACGGGGAGCGCGAAGGCCATGCACAAGCGGGGACAGCGACAGGGACGGGGACAGGGACACGGACGGGGCCGAGGCCGGGGCGTGCGGACGGGGCTGGCCGCCGTCCTGGTGGCAGCAGCCGTGCTGGGGACGGCGGCGGTGCCCGCCGCGACGGCGGCACCTGCGGTCGCGGAGCGCCGCGCACAGGCCGGGCTGACCCAGCCCACCGGGCCCCACGCGGTCGGCACCACCTCGCTGCGGCTCACCGACGCCGCGCGGCGCGACCCCTGGCGGCCCGAGCAGTCCCGCGAGGTGATGATCAGCATCTGGTACCCGGCCGCCCCGGCCCGCGGTGAGCGCGCCCGCTACATGGAGCCGGCAGCCGCCGAACACTTCGGCGGCGCGAACGGCGCCGGCGTCTTCAACTACCGTACGGAACCCGGCAGTACCGACTGGTCACAGGTGCGCACGCACGCCCGACGGGACGCTCCCGCGCTGCCCGGAACGGCACCGCGCCCCGTCCTGCTCTACTCGGCCGGACTCGGCGACCCCAGGACCTGGGGCACCGACCTGGTCGAGGACCTCGCCTCCCGCGGCTACGTCGTGGTCACCGTCGACCACACCTACGAGGCCTCCGAAGTCGCCTTCCCGGACGGCCGTCTGGCCACCACCGTCCTTCCCGAACTCGGCTCCCAACCCGGCACCGACATCGGCGCACTGCTCCGCAAGGCGATGCAGGCCCGCGTCGACGACACCCGCTTCGTGCTGGACGAGCTGAGCGCGCTGCGCACCGACGGACGGCTGCCGGCCGCCCTGGCAGGCTCCCTCGACCCGACCCGGATCGGCATGGTCGGCCACTCCGCGGGTGGGTTCACCGCCGCCCAGACCATGCACGACGACCCCCGGATCAAGGCCGGGGTCAACCTCGACGGCCAGATGCACTACCCGGGCCCCGACGGCAGCGGCGTCCACCTGAGCAGCGTCGCCGAGGACGGCCTCGACCGGCCGTTCCTGCTGATGGGCACCGAGGGCGCGGACTCCGGCGACCACCGCAACCGGCCCGGCTGGGCCGCGTTCTGGCAGCACACCCGGGGCTGGAAGGGCGACGTCACCCTGACCGGCTCCCGGCACGGCTCCTACACCGACGCGCAGGCCCTGCTGCCGCAACTGGCCCGCCAGGGCGCCGTCTCCCCGGAGGCCCTGCGTGCGGACGTCGGCGACGTACGGCCCGAACGCGCGGTGGCCGCCACCCGGGCCTATGTGGCCTCCTTCTTCGACCGCTGGCTGCGCGGCTGTGACGACCACCTGCTGGACGGACCCTCGCGGCGCTTCCCGGAGATGCGCTTCACGGGGTGACCACCTGGGGCGCCCCGTGCGGCGCGCCGGCGATCAGGCCGACGGCTGGTCGAGGGGCGCGCGTGCGGGTACGGCGTACGGGCGCAGGGTCATGAGGCCGTCCTCCACCGTCGCCACCATGGCGAAGGGGAAGCGGTCGAGTTCGAGGCAGAGTGCCGCGTCGTCGGGGTGGGCCCCCTGCCGCACGCCCTGAGCGAGTTCGGCGGCGGCGCGCGAGTCGGCGGCGCGGCGGAGGAATTCGGTTGGATCCGTGGCGGCCCCGGTGGCCCTGCGGGCGATGTACTGGGCGCACGCCAAGTCCTCGTCGGCCTGCCCGTCCTCGCCGGTGATCACGAACGTGACGCTGTCGCGCCGGCGTTCGCGCAGGAGGCGAGCCGTCGCCTCCGCGACCACGAAGCCGGTGCACAGCACCAGCGACGCGTCCTTGACGGCGAGGGCGCCGACGGTGCCCGCCGTGGTCTTCTGCACGACGGTCCGGCCCCCGAGGTCGTGGGAGCGCAGCAGCCCCGGCGAGTTGACGGCGTCGAACCCGGGCGCGGGCGAACCGTCCTTGAGCGCCACCCAGTCCGGATGGCGGGCCTTGAGCGCGAGGGCCTCGTCCAGCGATCCGGCGAGAACGATCCTCTCCGCGCCCCGGTCGAAGGCCCACGCAGCCACCGTGTAGGCGCGCATGACATCGACCACGACCGCCACGGACGGGGTTTCGGTGAGCTCGGGTATACCGAGGAATTGGGCGTCCATCAGGTCATGGTCGCGGATGCCCGACCCGCACCGCTCGGGATTCTGCGCGCGCCACCGCGCGGGGTGACCAGCCATGGCCTGGTCGTAGCCCGCAATGACCGCGTCGGCAAGCTCGGTGCGATGGTCGTACGTGTCGCCTTGGTTGGGGATCTCCGGCTTGCCGTCGTCGGTGCACTGGGTGCTGCGGTCCGGGATGCCGGTGTTGGCCTGGTAGGAGTCGGTCACGACGGCGACCGTCGCCCCGCACAGGTCGTTGGTGATCTGTGCGCACTCCTCCGGGTCGAGGTCGGGACCCGGTCGGATCTGTACGAGCAGTCCGGTTCGGCTGTCGAGTTTGGTCATGTCGCGCGTCCCTTCCGCGCCCCTGCCCGCTTCTTCACCGGCCCACCATCGCCCCCTCTAGCCATCATTGTCCCGAATGCCCGGCTTGGCACCGGCTTCGGCGGACGGATTTCGCGGCCGATCCGGTTCTCCGCCCGTACCGCCGGGTCGGTGCGGCAACGCGAACGGTGGTCGCCTTTCCGGGACCGCGCGCACGAGCCCTCCGGACCAGGCCCTCGCGCTCGTCCGGCGCCGCTTGGCCGAGGTATCGACGGAGTCCGCAGCCGAGCCGGGTGCCCGTGGCGATCGCTCCGCATGTGTCCGTCGGGAGCGTCGCACCCGTCACCAACAGCCGCCGGGCGCGCGTCCTCGCGTCCGCAAGGACGGTGCCGCCGGGTCGGCCCGTCGGCCCGACCGTAGCAGCACTTTGCCGGCCCCGGTCGCCAGAAGCCGTTCCGACAAGTTCAGCTGACGGCGATTCCGCTGGCGGCGGATCTCTATGGACCGGGCCGTCCGGACTGTGGATGGTGGTCGGTATGCGACTTCTCATGCTCGGTGGGTCCGGATTCGTCGGACGCGCCATTGTCAACGAGGCCCTGTCCCGCGACTGGGACGTGACCCTTCTCCACCGTGGCAGCCGCCGTCCGCCGGCCGGTGCCACCGCTCTGCAGGGCGACCGGACCGCGCCGGACGGCCTGGCCGCCCTCGAAGGCGGCGATTGGGACCTGGTGGTGGACACCTGGTCCGCGCGGCCGTCGGCCGTCCGTGACGCGGCGGCGGCGCTGGCCGGGCGGGTCGGCCGGTACGTGTACATATCCAGCGGCTCGGTCTACGCCGACCCGGTCGACCACAGTGCGGCCGAGAACGGCGTCCTGCTCGACGGTTCGCCCGACGACGGCGACGTCCCCTACCCGCAGGCCAAGCGCGGCGGCGAACTCGCCGTCACCGGCGCGTTCGGTGAGGACCGTTCGCTGCTGGTGCGGGCCGGGCTGATCCTCGGCCCCGGCGAGGACGTCGGCCGCCTGACCTGGTGGCTGGGCCGGATCGCCCGGGGCGGGGACGTGCTCGCCCCCGGCCCCCGCGACCTGCCGCTCCAGTACGTCGACACCCGGGACCTCGCGACCTGGACGCTGGACGCCGCCGAGCGCGGCCTGTCGGGCCCGTACAACCTGGTCAGCCGCCCGGGCCACGCCACCATGGGCGAGCTCCTGGAGGCGTGCGTCGCCGCGACCGGTTCGGACGCGAAGCTGCGCTGGACCGATCCCGAGCGGATCGCCGCCGCGGGGATCGCGCCGTGGACGGAGCTGCCGATCTGGGCGCCGCCGGGCGAACTCCACGAGTACCTGTACAGCGCCGAGACCGGCAAGGCGTTCGCGCAGGGACTGCAGTGCCGGCCGGTCGCCGAGACCGTCGCCGACACCTGGGAGTGGCTGAAGGGACTGGACGTCACGCCGCAGCGCTCCGACCGCCCGGTCCTCGGGCTGTCCGCCGAGGCCGAGGCCGCCGCGCTGCGCGGCTGACGGTGCCGCCGGTGCTGCCGGGGACTCCCGGCAGCACCGGCACCTGACCCCTCTCCGCCCGTCCGGTCCCTCCGCCCGTCCGGCCCCTCCGCCCGTCCGGCCCCCTCCGCGCGGCCCCGCGCCGACGCTCCGCACACCACCACCGGGAGCACCACCATGCCCACCTTCACCGCGCCCGACGGCACCGAACTCGCCTACCGCATCCTCGGGGACCCGAGCGGCACCCCCGTGGTCTGCCTGCCGGGCGGACCGGTGCGGGACTCCGTGTACCTCGGCGACCTCGGGGGCCTTCCCGCGCACCGGCAGCTGATCGTGGCCGACCAGCGGGGCGCCGGACTGTCCGCGATACCCGAGGACCCGGCCGGCTACCGCTGTGACCGCCTGGTCGCCGATGTCGAGGCGCTGCGCACCCATCTCGGCCTCGACCGCATGGACCTGCTGGCGCACTCCGCCGCCGCGAACCTCGCGGTGCGCTACGCCGAGCACCACCCGCACCGCGTCTCGCGGCTGGTCCTCGTCACACCCGGCAGCGACGCCGTCGGCCAGGGCGTCACCATGGAGGACCGGCGCGAGGTCGTCCGGCTGCGCAGCGGCGAGCCCTGGTTCGCGGCGGCGTCGGCGGCCTTCGACGCCATCGCCGCCGGCACCCCCGAGGACGAGGACTGGCTGACCATCGCCCCGTTCCTCTACGGCCGTTGGGACGCCACCGCGCAGGCCCACCGGGCGGGGGAGGAGTCGCAGTGGAACTCCTCGGCGGCCGAGGTCTTCGGTGCCGAGGGCGCCTACGACCCGCCCGCCACGCGGGCCGCCCTCCGCGCGTTCGCCGCACCCGTCCTCGTCCTCGCCGGCCAGGTCGACCTGGCCTCGCCCCCGCACGTGGTGGCCCGCCTCGCCGAGCTGTTCCCGCACGCCGAGTTCGTCCTCCAGTCGGCCGCGGGCCACTACCCGTGGCTGGACGACGCCCACGCCTTCCTGGCGACCGTCGTGGACTTCCTGGACCGGCCTGCCGACCCCCGGTAGTCGGGTGTCGGGCCCGCGGGGGCCGGGTGGTTGATCGCCGCCGCCCGGGAGCCGGCGGGTCCACCGCACGGCCGGGCCGACCGGGCCGTCCGGGCCAGTCAGGCGCGGGCCGCGAGCAGCTCGGGCGGCAGGACGGGCAGGTTGCCCTGGGTCCAGGCGATGTGCAGGTCGGCCCGGGTCAGCCGCCAGCCGTCGGGGGTGCGCACCAGCTCGTTGACGGTCCGGCCGCCGGACAGGAACACGGTGTCGTCGTCGGCGAGGACGTGGGTGCTGAGCTGGTTGCCGTGGAGGGTGGCGCGATCGCCTTCCACCGCGATGACGTAGTTGGAGCCGAAGTGCACCGTGCGGTGGAAGAGCGCCAGCGCCGTACGGACGTTGCCGAGGATCGCCGCGCGCCCCCGGACCCGCCCGGCCGGGGTCTCGGTGGCTGCGTCGTCGGTGAAGAACGCCGCGGCCCACGCCTCGTCGAACTGCCGGTCGTCGAGGGAGC
Source organism: Kitasatospora sp. NPDC054939 (assembly GCF_053610105.1). Classification (NCBI taxonomy): domain Bacteria; kingdom Bacillati; phylum Actinomycetota; class Actinomycetes; order Kitasatosporales; family Streptomycetaceae; genus Kitasatospora; species Kitasatospora sp. NPDC054939. Next base: position 15,101 of record NZ_JBSGXP010000062.1, read on the forward strand.
GCAGATAGCGGTCGAACAGGTCGGTGATCTCGGCGCGGTCGGTCAAGGCCCGGATTTCGCTGCTCAGCAGCTGTTCGGTGGTCATGCGAACGATACTCGCCGTTGAAGCTGACTTGAAGTCAAGGGGCCTTTTCGGCAGCCGGTTACCGGTCTGTGCCGACCGAACCCGGGAACCCGGCGGCCGCCCCGGGGCGTCCTGTCCCCGGGGTGGGCGGACGGCCCGCCGGGGGTGCGGACGACGACGGGGGCGGGGGCATGGACCCGGACATCCGCCGGGCGCTCATCAAGGCGCTCGGCATCCTGGGGGCGGGACTCGCCCTGTGCGCGATCGGCGTGTGGGGCACGGTCGCGGCGGGCTCCAACTTCGCGCTGACGGCCGGGATTTCCGGTACACCGGGACAGCTGTTCGCGCAGTTCTGCCCGCCTCCGCCGGAAGAGCCGACCGGGACCCTCTACTGCCAGGGCACCTTCCGCCCGGACGGGGACGCCCCGCCGGTCGAGGGGGTCAAGGTGTCGCGGCGCGTGGCCATCGACGAGGCGAGCGCGGTGCGCTGCGACGGCAGGGAGTGCCACGTGATCGACACGCCGACCGCCGTGGTCTGGGCGAGTCTGACGTTCGCCGCGCTCGCGGCGTTCGCCGGCGGCGGACGGCTGCTGCTCGGCCTCGCCCGCCCGGTGACCGGCACCCGGCGCCCGGAACGCCTCGCCCTGGGGACGGCGGTGGCCCTGGCCGGCTGCGCGCTGCTCGCCCTGTTCGCCGGTGTGGGCGTTGGGATCGCGGGCCTGTGAGCCGGGTGCTGCGGGCCGGACTGAAGGGCGCCTGGACGCTGCTCCTGACCCTCCTCGCCGCCGCCTGCCTGACCGGGGCCGGGGCGCTCGCCCTCTCGGCGGGCGAGGAAGTGGTGTACACGGTGCGGTTGGCCGGTACGCCCGGGCTGTTCGCCGTGGAGAGCTGCGAGGAGGGGGTACCGGACAACCCGGCGGCGCGGTGCGAGGGCAGCTTCCGCTCCGACGACGGGCGCGTCGAGAGCCGGCCCGCCTCCATCGACCTCAAGGCGGACCCGGGCAGCCGGGTGCCGGTGCAGTGCGAGGAGGGCGCGTGCCACCGGGTGGGCCTGGGCGCCACCCTCTGGGCGCTGACGCTGCCCACCCTCGCCCTGCTCGGCGCGGGCGGTGCCGGGTGGCTGCTCGTGGCGGCCTTCCGCGACTCGGGCCGGCTCCAGCTGATCGGCGCGACCGTCGGCCTGCTCGGCACCCTGGTGGGAATCGTCGGCCCGGTCGCGTTCGGCGGGCTGGCCGCGCTCGCCCTCCATCTGGGCTGGTGATCCCGCCCCGCAGGCCCGCCGGCCGCGGCCCGCTCCTAAACCGGATGAGCCGAGGGCCGGCCCGGGATACGCTGCATCCCGTCCATGGCTCCCGACGGCGCACCGCACTGGCGGCGCACCGTTCTGCCGCCGCCGAGCGGCCGTCCACCGGTCCGGTTCGTACCGGAGGCCTGTGCACAGGAGCCGCTCAGCAGCACATGTCCGCACGCGCGGGCACGGGGGAGTACCCACACGATGACCTTTGAGGAACCCGAGGACCTGACGGTCGAGAGCGTGCTGACGGCGGACGAGGCCGCGGAGATGGCCGACCTCATGTCCGACCTGCTCGGCATGATGCTGTCCGTGACGGTGGAGGGTGACCCGGCAACCGCCGGGCGCGCCGAGGACCTCGCCCTGCGGATCCGCACCGCGCTCGACGAGACGGACTGCCGGATCCAGGTGGAGGACGGTGGCCGCTCCGCCGTCCTCGGCCCCACCCGGCTGGACGCCCACGACCCGCAGGCCGCGCTCGACCGGGCCACCGCCGCCCTCGGTGGCACCGCCTGGACGGCACCCGTCACCACCGACACCGCGATGGGTCCCGTCCTGCACACCACATGCCCGGTCCTCGACGGCCCCGACGAAGCGGGCGCCGCCACCGTCCACCTGTGGGCCGGTTGCGCCTACGCCTTCCTGACGTACGCGGAGGACGTCGAAGCCGCCGCCGGCGACGAACCGGCCCCGGCCCCGGCCACCGGCTGACCGGCGGGCAGGCTCAGCAGGCTCGGACCTCGACCTTCCGGCCCCCGCCGGGGAGCTACCACGGGAAGGCGTCGTGTTCGGTCACCGCACACCGCGCCCTGATCCGGGGCCGTCCTCCCGGCCTGCCGCTGCCGCTCGGAACACCGCGCGACGCTTCGGCAGGCGTGCGGCAGGAGCCTTCGGATCCTGCGCCCGGACCAGGGCGTAGAGCAGCGCCCCCGCCACCTGCAGGACGGCGATGCCGGCCAGGTACGCGGGCGCGGCGCCGACGGTGGCGAGGCCGGCGAGGGCGGAACCGGCTGCGGCGGCGGAGATCTTCAGCCCGGCCCCGATGGTGAACACCTGGGTGCGCCACTGCGGCGGGGAGTGGTCGGCGCGCAGGCGGAGGGTCGCGGTCAGCACCAGGCCGTCACACGCCCCCGCCACGGCGAAGCCGGCCGCCAGGACCGGGACCGGGGGGACCAGCGCCGCGGCGCCGAGCCCCGCGCCGGTCCCCAGCAACCCGATGACGGCCAGGCGCTGCGGCGGCACTGCCGAGCGCAGCCTGGTGATCCCGAGCGTCCCGGCAAGGGCGCCGACCGCGAACGCGGTCATCAGGACGCCGCCGGCTTCCGGACGGCCCAGGCCGGTGGTGAGCAGGACCGTGGTCGTGGTCAGCGCACCCAGCCCGGTGAATGCCACGCAGGTCGCGGCGGTGATGGCGCGCAGTTCCCGGCGCTGCCACACGGTCCGCACGCCGTCCGCCAGGTCCTGGCGCAGCCGGGTCGGAGCGGCCGGTGGGTCCTCGGCGCCGGTGCCCAGCGGGAGCAGCGCGGTCAGGGCGCAGGCGCAGGCCGCCGCCAGCGCCAGGACGGGCATCGCCGTCCCGGGGGAGAGGGCCGACGAGAGGAGTCCGGCGGCGCCGGGGCCGGCGACGGCGGCGGCGTTGTAGACGACGGCGTCCCAGGAGTAGGCGCGATCCCGCTGCGCGCCGGCGGGCATCAGCCGCGTGACGAGGCTGGAGAGCCCGCCGGTGACGACCGGTCCGCAGCAGCCGCCGGCCGCGGCCAGCGCGAGGACCGGGATCGTCGGGGCGCGTCCGATGCAGGTCGCCAGTGCGGCGATCGACAGGGCGAAGCCGCCGAGGGCGCCTGCGTAGAAGACGCGGGGCCGGCGTGCGCGTGCTGCCACGGCGCCGGCGAGCGGGGCCGCGAGGACGTGGGGGGCCATCCAGGCCGTCAGGACGAAGGCCCCCTGTGCCGCGCTGCCCGTGCGATGGACGGCCAGCATGACCACCGCCACAGCCATGCCCTCGTCGGCCAGCCGGGCGAAGAACGCGGTCGCAAGGTAGCGCCGCATTCCCGATCGCTCCGACATGATCACCACCCCCAGGGAGTAACGGGATATCTCCATAAGACGTTACAGTGGGGAGCGTACAGGCAATCCGGCGCCGGGCCGCCGCCGGGGACGTGGAGCGAGGAGCAGACGTGAGAACCAAGGGATTCCAGGCCGCCCAGCGCCTGATCGACCTCGCGAACGCCGTGCGGGCCCACCCCGACCTGCCCCGCGACGTGGCGGTGCCGCTCCTCGCCCACCACGGCGAGGACCCGCAGGACCTGACCGAGGCGGCACTCTCCGACGCGGACCTGCGGGAGCTGAGGGACGCCGCCCTGACGATGGCCGGCATCCTCGGCGAGAGCGACGCCGACCGGGCGGCCGTCGCCCTCAACGAGACGCTGGCCGCCCACGCCGTCGCCCCCCGCCTGTCCCGCCACGACGGCCACCCCTGGCACCTGCACGTCGACCGCGAGGGCGCCGGATGGGCCGACTGGTTCCTGGCCTCCAGCGCCCTCGCCCTGGCCCAGATCCTCACCGAGAACGGCCGCCCCGCGTGGGGCGAGTGCGCGGCCCCCGACTGCCGCACGCTCTACCTCGGCACCGGCCCCGGCAGCCCCCGCCGCTACTGCTCCACCACCTGCGCCTCCCGCGCACGCGTCGCCGAACACCGCCGCCGCAAGCAGGCGCACACTTCGTCGGACACCTGACCGGCCACGCGGCACCGGCCGGCACCGGGGAAGCGGCGCGTGTCCGGCAGCCCGGGCCGGGCCAGGGCCGGGGATCGGGCACCGGGCGTCACGGCGGGCAGGTCTCCTGGTGGGGGAGGCCAGGGGCGTGGTCCTTCCACAGGTCCTCGGGGAGGCCGGAGCCGGCGATCCGGCAGGCGAGGGCGGTGGCGTCGGCGACGATCGCGGGCAGGTCGCCGAGGCGCCAGAGCTGGACGGTGCCGTTCCCGGTCCGGGTGACGGCGAGGTACCGGCCGTCGGGGCTGAAGCGGAGGTCCCGGCTGGAGCCGTCGGCGATGTGCAGCAGGGCCGCGCGGGCGGGGCGGGCGGGTTCGGAGACGTCCCAGAGGCGGATGCCGCCGTGCTCCTCGCCGACGGCGAGCAGGCTGCCCTCGGGGTGGTATGCGAATTGGGTGATTCGTGCGGCGGGGTCGTGCGGGACGGTGCCCAGGGGCTCGCCGCCGACACCGCCGCCGCCGTCGTCCAGGCGCCACAGGTCGATGCCGTCCCAGCCGTCCGTGGCCAGGATTTGCCCGTCGGGGCTGAACGCGGCCTTGCGCATGCCGGTCAGTGTGCGGAGCCGCAGCCTGCCGGCGGGGTGCGGCGCCTGGCGGACCCGGGCGGGGGCGGACGGGTTCGTGACGTCCCAGAGCGACCGGGGCAGGGCCAGCAGCCGCCCGTCCGGGCCGAACAGTGCAAGGCCGGACGAGATCAGCGGGAGGACGAGGCGGGGGTTCGGGGCGCCGGTGCCGGGGCCGCCGGGCTGGTCGGTGTCGGCGATCAGCCGGTCGAGGCGCTCGTACAGACCGAGCGAGGTCGGCACCGGTGCGCCGGTGTCCCAGAGGCCGAACCAGGTGTCGCCGAACAGTTTGGCTCCGGTGGCGGCCAGGGTCGCGGTGCGGGGGCTGAACGCCAGTGCGCCCACCGCGGAGGGCACGGTGATCGCGGCGAGTCGGCGCGGCCGGTCGGGCTCGGCGACGTCCCAGAGCACGATCTCGCCGGTGGTGAGGGCTGTGTCGGCGGCCGTTCCGGCGGCCAGTACGGTGCCGTCCCGGTTGAACGCCAGTGCTTCGACCGGCCGCCCGTCCTGGCCGGGCAGCGGTGCCAGCGGGCGGGGGCGGGCCGGGTCGGAGACGTCCCACCGGTGGACGCCTCCCTGGAAGCCGCCCGCCGCCAGGGTCCGGCCGTCGGGGCTGAAGACGGCCTGGGAGAGGCGCGGGTCGCCGGTCGGCAGGACGGTCGTGGGCGCGGGCGCGGGGCGGGGTTCGGCCCGCCAGCGCGAGAGCGACTCGTCGCGGTCGACGGCGACGACGTGGGTGCCGTCCGCGGTGAACGCGACCGCGACCGCGTCCGGGACGCCGGCTGCGATGTCGGGCGCGGCGGCGGGCCGGGCGGGGTCCGTGAGGTCCCACAGGCGCATCCGGCCGTCGGCTGCGGTGGTGACGAGGCGTCGGCCGTCCGGGGCGAAGGCGAGGGTGTCGACGTCGGTGGGGTGGTCGAGGAGGGCGAGCCGCCGGGGTGCACCACCGGTCGTGACGTCCCACAGGACGACGTCCCGTCCCCTGCGGACGGCCAGCAGCGGGGCCGTCCCGCCGGTAGCGAGCAGGCCGTCGAAGAGCGGCTGCCGGGACACCGCCCGGGGGTGCGCGGGGTCGGCGACGTCCCAGAGCTGCCAGCCGGAGCCGTGGATGATCGACTCCGGGCGCAGCGAGCTGTCCTCGGCCTGGAGCACACCGGAGGCGGTGACCAGGGTGCGGCCGTCCGTGCCGAACCGGACGGTCTGGGCGTCGGTGGTGGCGGTCGGCCCGGAGAGGCGGTGCGGTGCGGCCGGGTCGGTGACCTCCCACAGGGTCAGGGTGCCGGCGCCGCGCCCGGCGACGACCGCGAGCGTGCGGCCGTCCGGGCTGAAGGCCGTGCCGCTCGCCTCCTCGATGCGGCCGGGGAACGGCAGCCGCCGGGGCCGCGCCGGGTCCGTGAGGTCCCAGAGTGAGACTTCGTAGCTCTGCGGGTGGCGGATGCCGTCCCCGGTGACGACGGCGAGGCGTCGGCCGTCCCGGCTGAGGGAGATCGCGGCCACGTCGGCGCCGAAGTCCGTGACCGTGGCCAGCGGGCGCGGGTGCGCGGGGTCGGCGGTGTCCCACAGGGCCACGAACCGTCCCGGTGCGGCGGCGGGCGCGGAGGCGCCCGGGCCGCTGCCGGGCTGGTGCCCGGGCGGCCGGCTGCCGGACCTCCCGAACGCTCCGGCGGTGGCCATGAGCCGGCCGTCGGCGGAGAACTCGACGCCGGTGTCCACCGGTCCGAGCACCCGGCCGGGTGATGCGCCGTCGAAGCGGGTCTCCCGGAGGGTGGTGAGCAGGCCCTCCCTGGCCTGGGCGGTCGGATCGACCCGCAGGGCGGCGAGGCTGAGCCGGAGCGAGGTCTGCGGGTCGTTCTCCCGCAGGTTCTCGGCCTGGGCCCGGAGTGCACTGCCCACCGCCAGGCGCCGCTGCTCCTCGGCCTGCACCCGCTGCTGGTCGGCGCGGCGGCTCTGGTGCTGTGCGACGAGGGTGCTGGTGCCGGCGAGCAGGGACAGCACCACCAGCAGAGCGAGGGCGGTCCGGCGCAGCGCCGTGGTGCGGCGGGCGCTGCGGACGGAGGCGTCCAGGAAGTCCGAGGCGGTGGCGCCGAGGCCGCTGCGGCCGGTTCTCGCCGCCCAGCCGCGGGCGGCCTCCAGCCGGCTGCCGCGGTGGAGGAGGGCGCCGTCGCGCCCCTCCTGCTCCCAGGTGCGGGCGGAGTCCTCGATCTGCTGGCGCAACAGGTGGTCGGCCCGGCCGGTCTCCACCCAGTCCCGCAGCCGGGGCCAGGCGCGGAGCAGTGCCTCGTGGGTGATCTCGACGGTGTCTCGGCGCCGGGTGAGCAGCCGGCGCTCGGTGAAGCGGGCGAGGACGGCCCGGGCGGCGCCGGGGTCGACTCCCTCGGCGAGGGCGTCGGCGGTCATGGCGCGCCGGGTGTCCTCGGTGCCGTCGCCGATCCGGACGAGGCGGCGGAACACCACCTCGGCGGCCTCCCGGCCGGGCCGGTCCAGTCGGCGGTAGGCGGCTTCGGCGCTCTCCGCGACGGCGCGGTGGATCCGGCCGGTGGCGGTGTAGCCGGCCACGGTGAGGACGTTGCCGTGCCGCTGCTGCCAGGTCACCCGCAGGGCGTGGGCGAGCAGCGGGAGCCGGCCGGCCTCGTAGCCGCCGCCCGGCGCGTCGCCCGCGGCGTCGGCGCTCAGCTCCGCGTCGTCCGTGCCGTTGCCGTCCGGGCCGTTCGTGGCCTTCGCGCCGTTGGCGCCGTTCGCGGCGTCCTCGGCGGCGGGGACGCCGAGGTCGGCGAGCAGGAGTTCGACCAGGCCCTCCTCCAGGTCGAGGCCGACCGCGCGGGCCGGATGGAGCACCGCCTCGCGCAGTTCCGTACGGGTCATCGGCCCGAGGAGGACCTGCCGGCGCTCCAGTGCCTCGCGCAGCGGCCGGTACGCGCCGAACCGGGTGTAGAAGTCGGCGCGCAGCCCGTACACGACCAGGGCGGGGCCGCCGGGCGCGGCCAGGTGGTGGAGGGCGGTGACGAACCGCTGCCGTTCGGCCTCGTCCGCCCCGAGGGTGAACAGCTCCTCGGCCTGGTCGACGACCAGCACCAGCCGGTCGGCCCCCCGGTCGGCGAGCGCGGCGCGCAGACGGCAGGCCAACCGGCCCGGGTCGCCGACGAGTTCGGGTGTGATGTCCTCCGGGTCGGCGCCGGTCAGCGCCGCCAGGTGCATGGTGAGCGCGACGGTCGGCCGCGCGGTCGGGTCGAAGACCAGGGACGGCCAGGACCGGGAGCCCGGAAGGGCGCCCCGGGCGAGGTCGGGCACCAGCCCGGCCCGCAGCAGCGAGGACTTGCCGGCCCCGGAGGCGGCGACGACGGCGACCTCGCCGCCCTCCCGCAGGCAGTCGTCCAGCAGGGCGGTCAGCCGGGCGCGGATCCGGTCGCGGCCGAAGAACCACCGCGAGCGGTCGACGCCGAACGCGGTCATGCCGGGGTAGGGGCACTCGTCCGAACCCTCCGCGCCGTCCTGCCCGGGGACGCTGCGGCGGACCCGGTGGGTGCCGTCCCAGAAGTGCAGGTGCAGGTCGCGCGCGGTGACGTACTGGCTGCCCGCCGCCAAGTAGATGGTGCCGGAGCCGGAGGCGTACGCCTCCATCCGGACCTCGGGCCGGGCGGCTCCGGCGGTCACGACCCGCCGATGTGCATGTCACCGCCGGACATGTAGAGCCTGGCGTGGTCCGACGCCGTGCCGTGCATCTCCACGCGTGCCGACAGGGCCGCGTCCGGCGGCGTGCCGAGCTCCGCCAGCAGGGCGCGCAACTCGTGTTCGAGGGCCGGGTCCGCGGCCAGCAGCCGGCGCAGCCGGGCCCGCCACTCGGCCGTCAGATCCTGTTCCGCCTGCTCGTCCCCGGCCCGGCGGGCGGTCAGCAGCTCGGTCCGGGTGTCCACCAGCTCGGCTTCGACGGTCTCGGCCTGTTCCGGCCGGGCCCGGCGCCACAGCGCGGCGACGCCCTGCTTGGCGTGCTCCCAGCCGTCGGTCGCCAGCAGCCCGACCATCGTGGTCGCGGCGGACGATGCCAGTGCCACCAGTTCCGCATCCATGTCGTACCGTCTCCCCCTCGTCGGTCCGGCCTCCATTGTGCGGGGACGCAACGCCCGGCGACAGCCCCCCGTGCCCGCGGAGGTGTGCCCGTCGACGGCCTCCCGCGCTCGCGGCCGTCCGTCCGGGCCGGGCGGCCCGCTGCGCCCGGTCGTCCTGCAATCGGCCGATCGCAGCCGGACGCCCGCCGCACCGCGCCGTACCGTCAGGGGTATGACGACCGAGGGCACGACGACGGCGGTGGGGGTGCGCGCGGCGGACGAGGTGTTCGCCGCGCTGGAAGAGCTGAGCACGCGTCGAAGTCCCTGGACGCCCTACGAGCAGGGCATGCTGCACGCCTACCGGTGGGCGGTCGGGACCCGCGACGTCGCGCCGGTGACGGCGCACGAGGCGGTCGGGTCGCCGGGGCCGTGCCGTGCCCAGCTGCTCGCCGAGTGCCAGGCCGCGGCGGTGCAGATCCGTGCGGACGCCGGCCGGACGGGTGGGACGGACCAGGCGCTCGGCGCGTACGCGGCACTCGCCTGGGTGTGCGGGCACCACGACGAACGGCCCTGAACCAGGCCGTTCGCAGCACCCGGTGGGACAGCCCGACCCGGCGGCCCCGTCGCCGGCCCTGTCGCCGGCGCCCGCCCCCGCCGTCCTGCGCGGCCGGACAGGGCCTACGCGGCGAACGGACGGTCCCGGCGGGCGTCGTGGAGGACGGCGGCCCACCAGTGCAACTGGTCCAGCATGGTCTTCGCGGTGGCCTCGGGGCCCTCCGGCGCGAGGAGCGTCCCGTCCTGGGCGAAGAGCTCGTAGTAGCGCGGGAAGGAGACGTAGTCGCGGACTGTGTGGGCGTGCAGCTCGTTGAAGACCTGCCGCAGCTGCTCGATCGCCAGCAGGCCGCCGCTGGCGCCGCTGTAGCCGACGAAGCCGATCGGCTTGGCCTGCCACTCGGCGTGGTACCAGTCGATGGCGGCCTTGAGCGAGGCCGGGAAGCTGCGGTTGTAGTCGGGCGTCAGCACGACCACGGCGTCGGCCGCGGCGAGCCTGGCGGTGAGGCCGGCCATCCGCTCGGGACGGGGCAGCGCGGGGTCCATCGCGGGCGGGGTGGCCGGGAGGGCGAGCGGGACGTCGACCTCGGCGAGGTCGACCACGTCGACGGCGAAGCGGCCGTGCTCGGCGGCCCGGGCGGCGAACCAGTCGGCGACCACCGGGCCGAAGCGGCCCTCCCGGACGCTGCCGACGAGCACGACGAGGTTGAGCCGGTCACTGGACAGCCGGTCACTGGACATGGGGGTGCTCCTGACGGGAGATCGGGTGTTCCTGCGGCGGCCCCGGCGGGGGCCGTGCCACCAATCTGCCGCGCCGCCGACGCGCCAGGGAGGCCGGGCCGAGGGTGGTAGTACCAGGGCCACGATCCGGCGTCCGGGCCCTGTTAGCGTCGTGGCGTGAGCGACAACGAGTTGGGTCTCTTCCTCCGCCTGCGCCGCGAGGCCGTCACCCCGGCCGAGGCCGGTCTGCCGGCCGGGTCCCGCCGCCGGACGCCCGGGCTGCGCCGGGCCGAGCTGGCGACCCTGGCCGGGGTCAGCGTCGAGTACCTCACCCGGCTGGAGCAGGGCCGCGACCGCCGCCCCTCCGTGGAGGTGCTCTCCGCCCTGGGCGACGCGCTGCGGATGACCACCGCCGAGCGGGTGCACCTGCACCGGCTGGCGAAGGGGGCGGACGGCGCGTTCAGCTGTACGGGCGGGGCGGAGCCCGGCCGGGCGGTCCGGCCGACCGTTCGGGCCCTGCTCGACCGGCTGGAACCGACCCCCGCCCTGCTGCTCAACCGCCTCGGCGAGGTGCTCGCCAGTACCACCGGCTTCCGACGGCTCGCGGAACCGATCGGCCTGTTGGACGGAGCCCGGCCGAGCCTGGCGCGCTTCGTGTTCACCGATCCGCGGGCCCGGAGCGCCTTCCCGGACTGGGAGCACGTCGCCGACGAGCAGGTCGCCGCGCTCAAGCAGGGTCCGGGTCGCTCCGACCCCCATGTCTCGGCCGTGATGGACGAGTTGGCGGTGGCCGCCGGAGCCGAGTTCACCGGCCGGCTGGAGCGCCTCGCCGGCCTGCCCCGGTCCAACGGCGTGACCCGCCTCGTCCACCCGGAGGCCGGTCCGCTCCGGTTGGCGTACGAGACCCTGGACCTGCCGGCCGACGACGAGCAGCGGCTGCTCGTCCACCTGCCCGCCGACGAGGCCACCGCCGCGGCACTGGACCGCCTGACCGGCCGCCGGCCCGGGGCGCTGCGCGCGGTCTGAGCGCGGTCCGGGGCGGCGTTTCCGGGGCGACCCCGGGCGATGCTTTCGGGGCCTCGGCTACCGTCGGCCCCGCCGGGAGGGCCCGGCGGCCCGGCGGTCGAGTGCGTCCCGGGTTGTCCGATAATGCTCCGGTGAGCGAGATATCCGCGGCCCCGCCGTACCGGAGGGCCGCGGTGGCCGCCCTCCGGCGCGAGCTGCTGACCCTGCGTCCGACCCCCCTGCCCCCGCTGACCTGGCCCCGCAGCCTGCGCCGGCTGCCACAGGCCCTGGTGGTCCTGGCGGCCGTCGCCTTCTGCCTCACGGGCGCGGACCTCACCGCCCGGATCCTCGCCTGCGTCCACGCCGCCGCGCTGCTCGTGGCGCTGAGCCGGCCCGCCGCGGCGTCCTGGCTCTCCCTCGCCCTGCTCACCGTCATCGCCCTGGCCCATCCGCCCACCCACGACAACACCATCTGGGCCTGGCTCGTGCACGCGGGCGTGCTCCTGCTGCTCGCGCTGCGCATCCCGCTGCTCCCGGCCGCCGTGGCGGCAGTGATCGGCGCAGCCGTCGGGGCGGCGCTGAAGCTGGCGGGGTGTCCGGTCGGGTCCTGGCGGACGGTGCTGGCCGCCTGCGCCCTGTACGTCCTGGCCGTCGTCCTCGGGGCGGTGCGGCGTGGTCGGCGCGAGGACCGCGCCCGGTTGGCCGAGCAGATCACCGCCACCGCCCAGGAACGTGCCCTGCGCACCGTCCTGGAGGAGCGCGCCCGGATCGCCCGCGAACTCCACGATGTGGTCGCCCACCACCTGTCGCTCATCGCGATCAAGGCCGAGGCCGCACCCTACCGGGTCCAGGACCCGCCGCCCGCACTGGCGGCGGAGCTCACCGCGATCCGGGCCGGCGCACGGGAGGGACTGGCCGAACTGCGCAACCTCCTGGGGGTGTTGCGCCCCACCCCGGCGGGCTCTTCAGTCCTCCTCCCCGGGCAGCCGGTCGCCCCCGCCCCGCCGCAGCCCTCGCTCGCCCGGCTCGACGGCCTGCTCGACCAGGTGCGCGCAGCCGGGCTCCCGGTCACCGCCAGGATCGTCGGACCGCCGCGGCCGCTCCCGCCGGGCGTGGAGCTGTCGGCGTACCGGATCGTCCAGGAGTCGCTGAGCAACGCCCTGCGGCACGCCCCCGGCGCCGAGACCCGCGTGGAGCTCGGCTACGGCCGGGAGGCGTTGCGCCTGCGGATCACCAACCGCCCGCCGGCCCGCACCGCGCCCCCGTCGCCGGGAGCCGGCCACGGCCTCACCGGGATGCGCGAACGCGCCGCGATGCTCGGCGGCGACCTGATCGCCGGCCCCGCACCGGACGGCGGCTACGAGGTCGCCGCCGAACTGCCCGCCCCACCCGGCGGGCCGGCCCGCCCGGGCACGGACCGGGGCAATGACCAGCCCCGGGACACCGACCGGACCCGGCACCCGGACGAGACCCGGCACAGGAACGAGGACACCCCCGTATGACGATCCGTGTGATGATCGCGGACGACCAGGCCATGGTCCGCGAGGCCTTCTCCGTCCTGCTCGACGCCCAGCCCGGCATCGCGGTCGTCGCGACCGCCGCGGACGGCACGCAGGCCGTCGCCCTGGCCGACGAGCTGAACCCCGACGTCGTGGTGATGGACATCCGGATGCCCGGACTCGACGGCATCGAGGCCACCCGGCGGATCACCGCCCGCCCCGGGTCCCGCACCAGGATCCTCGTCCTGACCACCTTCGACCTGGACGAGTACGTCTACGAGGCGCTGCGCGCGGGGGCCGGCGGCTTCCTGCTCAAGGACGCCTCCGGCCTCGAACTCGCCGAGGCCGTCCGGGTGGTGGCCCGCGGTGAGGCCCTGCTCTCGCCCGCCCTGACCCAGCGGCTGATCACCGAGTTCGCCCGTCTGGGCCACGGCCCGCGGCACGCCGGCGAGGTGACGGTCGACCGCCTCACCACGCGGGAGACGGAGGTGCTGCGGCGGATCGCGGAAGGCCTGTCCAACGCCGAGATCGCCGAGCGGCTGACCGTCGCGGAGGAGACGGTCAAGACCCACGTCGGCCGGATCCTGCACAAGCTCCAGCTGCGCGACCGCACCCAGGCCGCCGTCTTCGCGTACGAGAGCGGGCTGGTCACCCCCGCCTCGCCGCCCGGGTAGCGGAACGGGGGCGGGGCGGGGCGTCCCCCTCAGGAGCTACCCCCGAGGACGGCTCCGGCGGGGGACGCCGGACGGGGGCGCAGGGCGCGAGAGTCGTGGTGCGCCCGGGCACCACGGTCCGGCCGCGCATCCCCGGCCCACGCCGCCTACGCACTGGAGCGTCACCGTGCCCAACCTCCCGGACACCGAACCCGACCGGCCCGGCGGGTCCGCGCACTCCGCCGAGCCCGCGCACTCTGCCGAGCCCGCCGAGCCCGCCCGGTCCGCGGAGCCCGCAGTCGCGCCGGCGCCCGGGCCCGCAGCCGAGCCCGCACCCGCGCCCGTCCGGTGGCCGCGCAGGGCGCTGCGCCTCGTCCTCGCGCTCGTCGGCTCGCTGACGGCCTTCCTGACGGCCGCGATCATGCTGGGCGCGTACGTTCCCGCGATTCCCAAGGCGGGTGTGATCGGCCCGGTCATCGGCGGCCAGTACCCGTTCCACACGGCCGCGCTCGCGCTGTTCGGCACGGCGCTCGGCGTGCTTGCCCGGCGCTGCGGGCTGGTCCGCTGGGGCCGGACGCTCACCGCGGTGACCGCCGTGGCGGCCGCCGCCGCGCTGGTCGTCGCCGGGGTCCAGTTCGCCGACGCCCGGCGCACGGGGGTGCGGGTCTCCTTCGGTGACGTCCTCACCGAACTCGCCTACCCGGACGTCCGGCCGGACACCACCGCCACCTACGCGAAGCGCGGGGACCAGGCGCTGGAGGCGGACCTGTACCTGCCGGGAGGGCGCGGCGCGGGCCGGGCGCCGGCCGTCGTCCTGGCGCACGCGGGCGGCTTCCACACCTTCGACCGCAGCGACCTGCGCGGTACCGGCCGCTGGCTCGCCGACCACGGGGTCGCCGTCGTCGCGGTCGACTACCGGCTGGCCGCCCCGGGCGCGCCCACCTGGGACCAGGCCCCGCAGGACCTGGCGACCGCGCTGCGCTGGGTGCGGGACCATGCCGGCGCGTACGGCATCGACCCGGCCAGGGTCTCCCTGGGCGGCATGTCGGCCGGCGGCACCCTGGCGCTCAACACCGCCTACCGGCTGCGCAACGGCACCCTGCCCACCTCCGACGGCGCCGCCCCGCAGCCGCCGCACTCCGTCGTCGGCTTCTACCCGGGCACGGACGTCGCCGCCATGTGGGACCACGACGTGGCGGGCACCCGCGACGCCGCCGAGCTCTTCACCGGCGGCACCCCGCAGCAGTTCCCCGAGCGCTACCGGTCGGTCTCCCCGGTCGAGGACGTCCGCCGCGGCCTGCCGCGCACCCTGCTCGTCGTCGGGGACCGCGACCGCAGCGCCCTCCCCGGCTCCGTCCGCGATCTCGCCGCCCGGCTCCGGGCCGAGGACGTCGACACCACGGTCAAGGTGCTCCCCTTCGCCGAACACGCCTTCGACGACGCCTACGGCAGCCTCACCTCGCAGACCGGCCGCCAGGTCCTGCTGGACTTCCTCCTCCCGAAGGGCGACGGCGCCCGCTGAGCCCTCCGGCCCCGCCCCGCCCCGGCCCCGCCCCGCCCCGGCCCCGTCCGGGCCCCGGCCCCGTGCCGCGCAGGCCGGTCGCTCGGTCGGACGGCCTGCCTTCTCAGGTGGTTTGTCAGGTGGCTTGTCAGACGGCCTTGACGGCGACGCCGGCGGCTTCGAAGGCGGCGAGCTCGTCCGCCGGGGCGGTGGTGTCGGTGACGAGGGTGTGCAGGAGCGCGGCGGGGCCCGCGTGGGCGAAGGCGGTCCGGCCGAGCTTGCTGCCGTCGGCCGCGGCGACGGTCCGGCGGGCGGAGGCGATGACGGCCTTCTTCACCGCGGCGTCGTCGAGGTCGTAGGAGGTCAGGCCGTCGGCCGCACTGAGGCCGCAGCAGCCGACGACGGCGGTGTCGAAGCGCAGGGCGGCCAGGGAGGCGAGGGTGAGCGGACCGGTGAGGGCGCCCTCCGCGGCGCGGGGCCGCCCGCCGGGGACGATCAGGGTGGCCGGTCCGGGCGCGTCCCCGAGCAGGTGGACGGCCTGCAGGGACAGCGGCATCACGGTGACCGGGCGCTCGCGCAGCAGGCGGGCGACCTCCAGGCAGGTGGTGCCGCTGTCGAGGACGACGGTCTCGCCGTCGGCGATGAGCGAGGAGATCGCGGCGGCGATCCGGCGCTTGGCGTCGACGGCCTCGCGGGCGCGCAGGGCGAAGGGCGGCTCCTCGCCCCTGAGCAGCCGGATGCGGGCCCCGCCCCGGAAGCGTTCGAGGACGCCCTCGGCGGCGAGGGCCTCCAGATCGCGGCGGATGGTCATCTCGGAGGCGCCGGTCAGCCCGGCGAGTTCCGGGACGGTGGCGCTGCCCGCGCTCCTGACGGCCTGGACGATCAGGGCGTGCCGATCCGAGTTGCTCATACCGAGATTGAACCGCACTTCCGATCGAACAATCAACTTGTTCGATCGGCTGTCTTTCAAACATCCGAGCTGTTCGTTATGGTCGAACGCATGGAACGTTCGCTCCGGGCCGCCCGTGTGGCGACCTACGTCTACTTCGTCCTCAACGGCACCCTGGTGGGCGCGTGGGTGGTGCACATCCCCGCCGTCGAGACCCGGGTGGGCATCGGCCACGCCGCGCTCGGCGGCCTGCTGGTGCTGCTGGGCCTCGGAGCCTTCGCCGGCATGCGGGTGGCCGGCCGCCTGGCCGACCGCCTCGGCGCCCGGACGGTGGTGCCGGCCTCCGGAGCCCTGTGCGGCGCGACCCTGGTGCTGCCCGGCCTCGCCCCCGAACCCTGGACACTGGCCGGCGCGCTGGTGGTCTTCGGCTTCGCCAACGGCTGCCTGGACGTGAGCATGAACACCCACGCCGTCCACGTGGAGAAGGCCTACCGGCGTCCCGTCATGTCCGGGTTCCACGCCACCTTCTCGGTCGGCGGCGTCCTCGCCGCACTCGCCGCCGCCGCGGCCACGGGCGCCGGCCTCGGCCCGGCCGCGACCCTCGGCGCCCTCGGAGCCGCGGGCATCGCCACCGCCCTGCTGGCGGCACGCAGCCTCCTGCCCGCGCCCGCAGCCGCGCCCACGGCTGCGCCCCCGCCGTCCGCCGCGTCCGGGGACGGCGCCGAAGCGTCCGGGACCGCAGCCGACGGCGCAGCCCGCAGGCGGATCCGGGTGCTCGCCGCGCTGGCGCTGATGGTCATGCTCAGCGAGGGCGCCGCCAACGACTGGAGCGCCCTGCACCTGAAGGACGTCCTCGGCGCCCCGGCGGGCACCGCGGCCGCCGCGTTCGGCACCTACGCAGCGGCGATGACCGTCGGCCGGCTGCTCGCCGACCGGGTGTCCGCCCGGTACGGGCCGACGGCGGTCCTGCGCCACGGCGCGGCGACGGCCGCCGTCGGCATCACCCTGGCGGCCCTGACGCCCTGGGTCTGGGCGGCGTTCGCGGGCTGGGCCCTGTTCGGCCTCGGTCTGTCCGGATGCGTTCCCCAGCTGTTCAGCGCCGCGGGCCACGCCGACCCGGCCGCGGCGGGCGCCAACGTCTCCCGCGTCGCCGGCCTCGGCTACGTCGGCATGCTGGCCGGCCCCGCCGTCATCGGCTGGCTGACCCACCTGACCGCGCTCAACCACACGTTCCTGCTGCTCACCCTGCTGTGCACGGCCACCGCCGCAGCCGCCGGCATCCTGCGCACCGCACCCGTACCCGCACCCGCACCCGCACCCGCACCCGCAGGCCGTGCCGACATCGACCGCACCGCACCCGCAGTGGCACACAGCCGCCCCTGACCGCCCGGCCGCCCACCGCCAGCACCCGCCCACCACCGCCGGACCGCAGCCCCGAGGAGCCCCCGATGTCCCGCACCGACACCCGCGCCACCCGCCACCGGGTCGGAGTCCTGCTCCCGCGCGACCTGCCCGCCCGCGAGGTGGTCCCGTACGCGCGCCGCGCCGCCGACCTGGGCTTCGACGAGCTGTGGGTGGTCGAGGACCTCGGCTACCGCGGCGGGATCGCCCAGGCCGCGACCGTGCTCGCCGCCACCGACCGGATCACCGTCGGTATCGGCATCATGCCCGCGGGGGCCCGCAACGTCTGCTTCGCAGCGACGGAACTCGCCACCCTCGCCCAGCTCCACCCCCACCGGCTGATCGCCGGCATCGGACACGGCATGCCCGACTGGATGCGCGCGGTCGGCTCCTGGCCCGCCAGCCCGCTCACCCTGCTGCGCGAGTACACGACCGCGCTGCGCACCCTGCTACGCGGCGAGCCCGGACCCGCCGCCGGCCGGTACGTGCAGTGCGAAGGCGTGGCGCTGACGGAGGGCCCGGACGTCCCGCCGCCGGTGGTGCTCGGCGTGCGGGGCCCCAGGTCGCTGGCGGCGGCGGGCGAGGTCGCCGACGGACTGCTGCTGGCCGAACCCGCCAACCCCGCCTACATCACCGCCGCGCTCGCCCAGTTCGGCGCCGGCACCACCGCCGACGGCCCGGTAGTCGTCACCTACGATCTCGCGGCCGTCGACGACGACGAGGACGCGGCGCTCGACCGGGCCCGCACGGGTCTGGCCGCGATCGGCGAGCCCGACTGGGCCCCGCACATCGAGCCGCTGCCGTTCGCCGCCGAACTACGCGCGCACCGCGCCGCGAGCGCCGACGGCGACGTGTTCGCCCGGACCATGCCCGCCGAGTGGGTCCGCGCCCTGAGTATCGCCGGGACCCCCGACCAGGCGCGCGCCGCCATCGCCGCCCGCCACGCCGCCGGCGCCACCAGCGTCGTCCTCGCCCCCGCCGGGCCCGACCCCACGGCCGCCCTCGGCCCGCTCGCCCGCGTCCTCGACCGCCGCCCCTGACGACCCCCGGAGAGTTAGTACATGTCCGCCCGACGCATCGTCCTGTTCGACCTCTTCGGGGTCATCGCCCTCCACCAGCGCCCGGGTGCCCTGGCGGCGATGGCCGCCCGCTGCGGCGCCCCCGCCGACGACTTCGCCCACGCCTACTGGTCCGCCCGCGCGCCCTACGACGCGGCACACCGGACCGCCGCCGAGTACTGGAGCACGGTCCTGCAGCAGCTCTCCCGGCCCGCCGACCCCCGCACGATCGAGGACCTGCGGCTCGCCGACATCGACAGCTGGTCCCGCGTCGACGAGCACATGGCCGCCTACGCCCGGTCGCTGCGGGGCCGCGCCGAGGTCGCCCTGCTCTCCAACATCCCCGCGGACCACGCGGACGCCTTCCTCGCCGCTCAGCCCTGGCTGCAGGACCTCGACCACCTCGCCCTCTCCGGCAGGATCCGCGCCGCGAAACCGGACCCGGCCGCGTTCCACCACTGCGTGGCCGCCATGCACGCGGCCCCCGCCGACTTCCTCTTCGTCGACGACCGGGAGGAGAACGTCCGTGCCGCCCGGGCCCTCGGCATGGACGGACACCTCTTCACCGGCCTCGACGCCCTGCAGACGGCCGTCGACACCTGGCTCCCGCCCGGCCAGGCGTGAACCCGGCGGCGCGGGACTCGCCGCCGTTCCGGGCCCCGGCAACGGTCCCGCCGTCACGCGTCGCGGGTCAGCCCCGCCAGGCGGGAGCGGCGACGACGGCCTTGAGCTGCGCCAGGGAG
Source organism: Kitasatospora sp. NPDC054939 (assembly GCF_053610105.1). NCBI lineage: Bacteria > Bacillati > Actinomycetota > Actinomycetes > Kitasatosporales > Streptomycetaceae > Kitasatospora > Kitasatospora sp. NPDC054939. The sequence goes on from NZ_JBSGXP010000062.1 coordinate 33,853, forward strand.
AGCGCGGGCGTGCCCGGGCGGGCGGAGGGCCGGGCGGCGAGCCCGCGCGGTCGGTCACCGGTACGCAGCACGTGGGCAGGCTAGGCCCACTTGATGGAGCAGCCCATGCTCGGCCGGTGCGGTTCCGGGACGGGGCGGCCGGCCAGTACCAGGCCGACGGCGTGCCGCAGCAGGTCCCCGGTGACCGGTCGGCCGTTGCCGGGCGTCGAGTCGTCCAGCGCGCCGCGGTAGGCCAGCTCGCGGGCGCCGTCGTAGAGGAAGAAGTCCGGCGTGCAGGCCGCCCGGTACGCCCGGCCGACGGACTGGTCGGCGTCGACGAGGTACGGGAAGCTCCACCCGGTGCGCGCGATCTGGGCGCGCAGGCCGTCGGCGTCGTCCGCGGGCGCGACGGCCGGGCTGTTGGTGCAGATCCCCACGACCGCGAGGTCCGGGAAGCCGCCGACCAGCTCGCCGAAGGCCTGCTCGACGTGCCGCACGTACGGGCAGTGGTTGCAGAGGAAGGCCACGAGCAGGGCGGGGGCGGCGGCGAAGTCGTCCCGCGCCACGGTCGGGCCGTCGATCGCCGGCAGCGAGAAGTCCGGCGCGGGTGTCCCGAGCGGGACCAGGGCGGAGACGGCGGCCATGGGACTCACTTCCTCCGGGTGGCGGCGGTCGTGCGTGCACCACCATGGTCGTCCCGTACGGCCGGCGGTGGCGAGTCGCCCGCGGACGCCGGCTCCCGGCCGCCGAGCGGTGGTCGAGGAGCGGCGCAGCGGTGCGTGCGCGGGCGGGGACACAGCGCGGCGGGCCGGTCCGCGATGTGTCCCCTTCGACCCGGGGCGGGATCATGGGTGTATGGCCAGAGACACGGGCCCCGACCCGCGGCCCCCGCACCGATCGGACGGCCGTCGCGGGCGGCGTCGCCCGCGCCCGGGCTCGCCGGAGCCGTCGGCGCGGAGCCTGTGGTCGGCGATGAGCATCCGCAGCGTCGCCGGTCAGATGTTCGCGCTGCAGGTGTTGATCGTGCTGCTGCTCGTCGTCGTGGGTGTCGTCGTGCTGCTGATCCAGTCCCGCAGCGACCGGTTCGCCGCGGCGCGCGACCGCTCGCTCGCCGCGGCCGAGTCGTTCGCCCACAGCCCCGGCCTGGTGTCGACGCTGGAGGGCCCCGACCCCACCGCCGTGCTCCAACCGCTGACCGAAGCGGCCCGCGAGGACGCCAAGGTCGACTTCATCGTGGTGACCGACCGCAACGGCATCCGCTACACCCATCCCCAGCCCGAGCAGATCGGCAAGCAGTTCGTCGGCACCATCGGGCCGTCGCTGGAGGGGCAGGTCACCATCGAGCACGTGAACGGCCCGCTCGGCGAGGAGTACCAGGTGGTGGTCCCGGTGGAGGACCCCGGTGGTGCGGTGGTGGGCATCGTGTCGTCCGGGATGAAGGTCGACAACGTGAGCAGCGCCTTCAACCGCCAGCTGCCGGTCGTGCTCGGCGCCGGCGCGGTCGCGCTCGGCCTGGCCACCACCGGTACGGCGCTGGTGGGCAGGCGTCTCCTGCGGCAGACCCACGGTCTGGGGCCGGAGGAGATGACCCGGATGTACGAGCACCACGACGCGGTGCTGCACGCCGTGCGGGAGGGCGTGGCGATCGTCGGCGGCGACGGCCGGGTCATGCTGGCCAACGACGAGGCGCGCCGACTGCTCGACCTGCCCCCCGACGCGGAGGGGCGCCTCGTCACCGACCTCGGCCTCGCCCCCCGGACGACTGAACTGCTGCTCGCCGACCATGCGGTCTCCGACGAGGTGCTCCCGGTGGGCGACCGCCTGCTGGCCGTCAACAGCCGCCCCACCGACAGCGGGGGAGGTCCGGCCGGCAGCGTGACCACCCTGCGCGACTCCACCGAACTGCTGGCCCTCGCGGGGCGGGCCGAGGTCGCCCGCGGCCGGCTCCGGCTGCTGTACGACGCGAGCGTGGCGATCGGCACGACCCTGGACGTCCGGCGCACCGCGGAGGAGCTCACCCAGCTGGCCGCCCGGGACTTCTGCGACTACGCCACCGTCGACCTCGCCGAGGAGGTCCTGCACGGCGACGAGCCGCGGACGCTGGCCGCCGGCGCCCCGGTGGAGCTGCGGCGGGTGGCGCTCACCGGCCCGCGGGACGACTCGCCGCTGTACCCGCCGGAGGAGCAGGTCAGGTGGGCCGCGAGCACCCCGCAGGCGGCGGGCTTCCTCAGCGGGCACTCCGCGATCGTCTCCGAGCTGGCGACCGACGCCGGGTGGCGGATGCAGGACGCCGAGCGCACCCGGGCGGTGCTGGAGTTCGGACTGGCCTCGCTGATCGCCGTTCCGCTGACGGCGCGGGGCGTGCTGATGGGCATCGCCGGGTTCTGGCGCGGCAGGGACCGGGGGGCGTTCGAGGAGGATGACCTGTCCCTGGCCGAGGAACTGGCCGCGCGGGCCGCCGTGTCCGTCGACAACGCCCGCCGCTTCACGCGCGAGCACACGATGGCCGTCACCCTGCAGCACAGCCTGCTGCCCCGTGCGCTGCGCGAGCAGAGCGCCCTCGACGTCGCGCACCGCTACCTGCCGGCCCAGGCGGGGGTGGGCGGCGACTGGTTCGACGTGATCCCGCTGCCGGGCACCCGGGTCGCGCTCGTCGTCGGCGACGTGGTCGGGCACGGCCTGCACGCGGCCGCGACCATGGGCCGGCTGCGCACCGCCGTCCAGAACTTCTCCACCCTCGACCTGCCGCCGGACGAGCTCCTCGGACACCTGGACGAACTGGTCAACCACATCGACCAGGAGACGGCCGCGGCCGAGGGGGAGCCCGCGATCACCGGCGCCACCTGCCTGTACGCCATCTACGACCCCACCACGGCCGTCTGCACGCTGGCCCGGGCGGGGCACCCCCCGCCCGCCCTCGTCCACCCGGACGGCACGGTGCAGGTCATCGACCTGCCCGGCGGTCCGCCGCTCGGCCTGGGCGGGATGCCCTTCGAGGCCCTGGAGGTGCGGCTGCCGCCGGGCAGCAGCCTGGTCCTCTACACCGACGGCCTCGTCGAGGACCGCACCCGTGACATCGGCGTCGGCCTGGACGTCCTCACCGCCACCCTGGCCCAACCCGACCGGTCGCCCCAGGAGGTCTGCGACGCCGTCCTCGACGCCCTGCTGCCCGACCGCCAGACCGACGACATCGCCCTCCTGGTCGCCCGGACCCGTGTCCTGGAACCCGATCGGATCGCCGAACAGGAGGTCGCCGCGACCCCCGCGGCCGTCGCCCGGGCGCGTGCCGACGCCACCCGGCAGCTCGCCGAGTGGGGCCTGGACGAGGCCGCCTTCGTCACCGAGCTGGTGCTCAGCGAACTGGTGACCAACGCCATCCGCTACGCGACCGGCCCGATCAGGGTGCGCATGCTGTACGACCGCACCCTGATCTGCGAGGTGTCCGACACCAGCAGCACCGCGCCGCACCTGCGCTACGCCGCCGACGAGGACGAGGGCGGCCGCGGCCTGTTCCTGGTCGCCCGGCTCGCCGAACGCTGGGGCGTCCGCTACACGCCCGAAGGAAAGATCATCTGGGCCGAGCAGTTCCTGCAACCGAACACCGCACTGGCCTGGCCCCTCGACGAGTAGCCGCCGACCGGGGCTGCCGTCGATCGGGGTGGCCGCCGCCCGGGCCGCCGCCCGGGGGTGCGGTGCGGGGCTGCCTGCGGGGGTGCGGTGCGGGGGCGTGGTGCGGGGCTGCCGTCGGGGGTGCGGTGCGGGGGCGTGGTGCGGGGCTGCCGTCGGGGGCCGGTCCGGACGACGGCCCCGGACACGGTCCGGCCACCCGGTCCGGACCCGGCCGTTGATCTATCGTGGGCGCGAGTGCCGGTGCCGCTCCCCGGCCCGGCGGCATGAGCAGGGCACCGTGCTGCGCGCTCGACGACCCGCCGGCACGTGCTCTTCGAGGAATCGGGAGTGGCACATGGGCCTCATCCACATCGAGATGTTCGCGACCCTGGACCTCGTCGGCCAGGCGCCCGGCGGCCCCGACGAGGACCCGGAGGGGTTCCCGTTCGGCGGCTGGCAGGCACCCCTGCTGGACGAGGTCACCGGGGCGCAGATCGCCGCCGCGTACGAGGGCACCGACGCCCTGCTGCTCGGCCGGCGCACCTACGACATCTTCGCCGCCTACTGGCCGCACCAGGAGGGCGGCGAGGACGGCGACTTCGCCGCGCTCTTCAACCGCATCCCCAAGTACGTGGCCTCCCGCGGCAGGCCCGACCTCCCGTGGGCCGGCTCCACGCAGCTCGGTCCGGACCTGGCCGCCGCCGTACGCGAGATCCGCGACCGGCACGAGCACGTGCGGGTCGTCGGAAGCCTGAACCTGGTCCAGACCCTCCTGAGCGAGAAGCTCTTCGACCGCCTCGACCTGTGGGTGCACCCGATCGTGCTCGGCGTAGGGAAGAAGGTGTTCGACAGCGGCGCGGTGCCGACGAACGTCACCCTCCTCGAAGCGCCGGCAGCGGGCCCCACCGGCACCGTGTACCTGCGCTACGCACGCGCCGACGGCACGCCCGCCACCGGCGACATGAGCGCGCCCGACCGCGGCCTCGCCCAGGAAGGCTGAACCCGCCCCGCGCCGGGCGGGCCCGTGACGCCGCCCGGCTCTCCACCGCGCACGCGGGGGACTCGGTTTCGACGACCGCCCGGGCGACGGGTGCACCGTCCGCCCCTCCTGCCCCACGGTGCGGGCACGGCGCCCCGATCCGGGTGAATCGCAGGACGGTTGTGGCCGATCCGGCGCCGGGCCGTTGACCTCCGGGGGCGTCCCCGGGTTGGCTCGGGTCGGGGGCCGCCGCAGGCTGCCGCGGGCCGCCGGATGTCGCCGGGGAGGCGGCAGCCCGGCCGTGCGCGCCGGGCGGGGGAGATGAGCCGGACAACCAGGGGAGGAACCGGCATGCGCCGTACGGAACGATCCGACCGAACCGGGCGAGCCGACCGCAGGGGTCGGACCGGGACCGCACGGGTGCGCCGCGCCGCCGCGGTGGCCGCCGCAGCAGTGGCCGGCGTCGCGGTGCCCGCCCACGCCGCCCCGGCTGCGCCCGCTGCGCCGGCCGGGCCGCTCCGGACGACGACCGAGCTGGTCAGCGCGACGCCGGCCGGCACCGTGGCCACCGGGGGGTCGGCCGGCTCGGCGGTGAGCCCGGGCGGCCGCTACGTCCTGTTCGACTCCGACGCCGCCGACCTGGTCCCCGGCGACACCAACGCGGCAACGGACGCCTTCGTCCGCAGGCCAGCCCTCCGCTGACGCCCCGCGTCACCCGCGGCCGGCAGGTGCGGCGCACCGTCAGCTGCTTCGCACCCCCGGTGCCGACCGCCACACACGCTCTGTCACTCCAGGATGTCCCACAGCTGGGTGGCGATGTAGGCGCACGCCCACTGCTGCGCCCGGGCGCCGTCCGCGAGGCTGCTGTCGGCGATCTCCAGGCAGCGCAGCGTCTCCTCGTTGTAGATCATCCACGCGCCGTCCTGCGGCTCCACGTACCAGCGCATCACCGGCAGGTTCTCGCACGCCCACTGCTGTGCCCGCGCACCGTCCTCGTAGCTGCCGTCCGCGATCTCCAGGCACTTGCCGCTGTTGACGTTGACGATGCGGTAGGTGTTGCCCCCCTGCCGCTCGATCCGCCACCGCATCGTTTCCGCGCCCCCGTCGCACAACCACTGCTGGGCGCGGGCTCCGTTGGCGTGACTGATCCATGGGGGGAGCGTGGCACACCCGGGCCGGGACCCGTGCCGAGGTACCCGAACAAGGGCCCGGCCGATCCGCGGGCTGTCGCCGTGGGGTGGTTGCCGCGCCCGGGAGCGTGCCGCGTACGGTCGGCACATGCACGATCAGCGACAGCAGGCGCAGGGCAGCGGCGATCCGGAGCGCGGGTCGGCCGCCCGACCCGTGGATCCCGTCGACGCGGGCACTGCGACGGACGCGCTCGTGTTCGTGTGCGGGACGTGCGGCGTCCCGCTGACGGGGGCGCTCACGCGACTGCCTGCGGTTCCCGAGGCTCCGTACCACCCGTGGTGGGAGACCGACGAACGCGGTCCGTCGCCGGCGACCGTGCCGTCGGGACACTACGCGATCGAGACGCAACCCTACGGCCCGCCCCTGGTCGTCGCCGAGGTCCGCGGGCCGGTGATGCCGCGTCTGGGGGAGCGCTTGAGCGAGGGCAGGCCGCTCGTGTCGCGGGGCCCGCGAGGCAACATCGTCATCAACCCGGACGACGCCCGCGGTCTGGAACTGCAGCACGCGTCACCCGCCTGCTGTGGAGCGACCCCGAACGGCGGCATGAACCAGCTGTGCGCCTGCGGAACCCTCGTCGCGACCCTCTGCTCCGACTGCTGCCTGCCGTACGAGCTCCACCTGTCGGCCGACCACGTCCGCGCCGTTCGCAGCTGAGTCCGCAGGTGCTCGGCGTGCCGGAGCCGGAACCTGCGGTTCCTGCGGGTCGAGTGCATCAAGCGGACCGGCGAACTCTCCCTGACGGGCGCGGCCGGCCTGCCCGGGCTGCAGACCCTGTGGATCTACGACGGCCGGCTGACCGACACGGCCGAACTGGCCGCCGCCGAACGGCTGGAAGAGATTCGACTGGTCGGCGCGAAGACCCCGACCGTGGAGTTCGCCGCTCGACTGCCCCGCCTGGAGCGGCTGGTGCTGGAGAACTGCGGCCCCCTGGACTCCCTCGCCCCGCTCGCGGGCCACCCCTCCCTCGTCGAGGTGGCCGTCGTCGGGGACACCGTCGTCCAGGACGGCGACCTGCGCTCGCTCGCCGACAACCCCCGCCTGCGCGTCGTCGCCGTGGAACGCGGCGCCGCCCACTACAGCCACACCCCCGCACAGGTCCGCCGGGCAGTGCCGCCGGCCGCGCCGTAGGCGGGTGTTCCGACATCGGCCGCGGGGCGAGCTGCGCCCCGGCGCCACCGCGCGGCGGTCGGCGCCGCGGCCTCGCGAACAATGGCGGCGCGGAGGCTGAACCGCGGGGTGGGGTCGGAGCGTGTCCATGGGCGTGACCGTTCTTCTGATGGCCCGAGCATGTCCGGTCGGTGTGCTGCCCGCGCGTGCCGCGATACGCGGCTGCCGTGCGCGGTGGGCCGGGTGAAGGCGCCGGCCCTGAAGGGGCGGGCGGGGTATGCCGCGATCGCACTGGCGGTGGTGGTCGCCGTGGTGGCGGGGCTGTTGTGGTGGCGGCCGTGGGCCGAGGAGGGGCCGAAGCCGTTGGCGTTCACGACGGCGGCCGGCGGCTCGGAGCGCTTCGGGAGCGGTGGGCAGCTGTTCCGGTACAAGGTGCGGGCGGAGGACGGGATCAAGGGGGTGAGCCCGGCGCAGTTCGCCGCCGAGGTGGACCGGATCCTCGGGGACACCCGTCGCGGGTGGGCCGCGGACGGCACCCGGTCGTTCCAGCGGGTGGCCGCGGATCCGGTGGACTTCACGGTCTACCTGGCCAGTCCGGAGTCCACGGACCGGATCTGCGGCCAGTACGGGCTGGACACCGGCGGCTGGGTGAACTGTGCGGCGGGCCGGCAGGTCGTCATCAACCTCAAGCGCTGGACGGAGCTGTCGGAGTTCTACGTCGGCAAGCCCGAGCTGTACCACGCCCTGAGCGTGAACCACGAGGTCGGGCACTTCCTCGGCCAGGGCCACGTCGAGTGCCCCGGCCGAGGTGCCCCGGCGCCGGTGATGATGCAGCAGATCAAGGGCCTGCACGGCTGCGTGCCGAACGGCTGGCCGTACGCGGAGGATGGCACCCTGCTGACCGGCCCGCCGGTGCCGCCGCCCGCGCCCGCCGGCACGCCCTGACGCCGACCGTGACAGCAGCCCCCGTGCCCGGCCGGGCACCGACCCGCATCAGCGGTGGCTGAGGTAGGTGAGCACGGCGAGGACGCGGCGGTGGCCGCTGTCGGCGGGCGACAGGCCGAGCTTGGCGAAGATGTTGCCGATGTGCTTGTGGACGGCGTTGTCGGTGATGACGAGTCGGGTGCCGATGGTGGTGTTGTCGTGTCCTTCGGCCATCAGGGCGAGGACCTCGCGTTCGCGCGGTGTGAGGGCCGCGACGGGGTCGCGGGTGGGGCGGGTGAGGAGTTGCCCGATGACCTCGGGGTCCATGACGGTGGCGCCGGCGGCGACCCGCCGCAGTGCGTCGGTGAACTCGCTCACCCGGCTCACCCGGTCCTTGAGCAGGTAGCCGACGCCGCCGCGCCCGTCGGAGACCAGCTCGCCGGCGTACTGCTGCTCGACGTACTGGGAGAGGACGAGTACGGGCAGGCCGGGGTGGCGGCGGCGGGCGTGGAGGGCGGCATGGATGCCCTCGTCGCGGAAGGTCGGCGGTAGGCGTACGTCGACGATCGTGACGTCGGGGCGGTGCTCGGCGACGGCGGCGAGGAATCCGGCGGCGTCCTGGGTGATCGCGGCGACGTGGAAACCCTTGGCGGTGAGGAGCAGTTCGAGTCCGCCGGCGAGCAGGACGTTGTCCTCGGCGATCACGACGCGCATGCCAGGCTCACCGTCATCGTGGTGGGTCCGCCGTGCGGGCTGTGGAGGCGGACGGTGCCGTCGAGTGCCCGGACGCGGTGGCGGATCCCGGTGATGCCGGTGCCCCGGGTCTCGTCGGCGCCGCCGATTCCGTCGTCGGTGACCTCGATCGACAGCCGGTCGCCGGTGCGTGCGACGCGGACGGCGGTCCGGGTGGCCCGGCTGTGCTTGGCGGCGTTGGTGAGCGCTTCGGCGACGGTGAAGTACGCGACGGCCTCGACGGCGGCGGGGACGGCGCCGAGGGTGCCGATGTCGAGGGTGGTGTCGATCGCGGACCGGGCGCCCAGTGCGGCCAGTGCCCCGGCGAGGCCGCGGTCGGCGAGGATCGGCGGGTAGATCGTCCGGATCACGGCACGGAGTTCCGCCATGGCCTCCTCGGTGTTCTCCTGTGCCTCGGCCAGGAGTCCGGCCACCGTCCGGGGGTCCTCGTCCAGCAGTTCGCGGGCCACGCCCAGCCGGATCGCGGCGGCCACCAGGCGGGCCTGGGCGCCGTCGTGCAGGTCGCGTTCGATCCGGCGCAGTTCCGCGCCGTGCGCGTCCATCGCGCCGGCCCGGGTCTCGGTCAGCGTCTCCACGCGCTGGGCAAGCCGGTCGGCGGCCGAGGGGGACAGCAGCGCGACGCAGATCCGGGCGTGCACGCGTGCCAGCAGGGGGGCCAGCCAGTACGTCAGGGCCGCGAGGACCAGGAACTGTGCGGTCCCCAGGGTCAGCGCGGTGCCCCACCCGGTCAGCGGGACACCGGCGGCGAAGCCGCCCGCGCGGGTGCCGGCGGGCAGCGCCCACCACAGGGGCACGGTGACGGCCGTGGTCACCGCGTTGCCCGCGCACAGCACCGTGACGAGCCCGAACGCCAGACCGGTCACCACGGATGCGCCCAGCCACCCGAGGGCCCGCCACGGACCGACCCGGACGGGAGCGGACGGCGGACGGCGCAGTAGCCGCTCGGCGCGGCGACGGTGCCAGGACGCGTAGGGGCGGGCCGCCGCCGGGACGAGGAGTACCGGCAGGGCGAGCAGGGTGAGAGCGGCGGTGCCCAGGTTGGCCAGGAGGTAGCCCAGGGCGCGCCGGGTCGCCGGGGGCCGGCCGGGTCGGAGGTGGTTCATCCGGCCAAGTCTGCGGCACGGCCGGGGTGCCTGGCACTACAGCCCACTACCCCGAATTTCCGGCGGTGGGCGGTACCGCGCGGTCGCCCCGACCCGGCCTAGCGTCACTGCCCATGACGAACTCTCCGATGCATTCACCGCGGCGGCGCGGCCGGTCCGTGCGGCGGCACCTGGCACTGGCCGCCGTCGTGACCGTGGCCCTGTCCACCGGCGGGCCGGCCGCGACGGCCGCCGGGCAGCACGACGACCGAAGCGGGCTCCAGCACGAGGACCGGAGCGGGTTGCAGAGCGACGACCGAGCCCGGCTGCAGCGCGGTGCCGATGCGGTCACCGCGCTCGGCGTGACGGGGGTGCAGGTCCGCCTGGTCACCTCCGACGGCCGGAACCTCACCGCCACCAGCGGCGTCGGCGATCTGACGGCCCGTACGCCCGTTCCTGCGGACGGCCACTTCCGGATCGCCAGCGTGACCAAGACCTTCGTGGCCACCGTGATCCTGCAACTCGTCGGCGACGGCAGGATCGCCCTGGACGACCCGGTCGAGCGATGGCTGCCCGGCGTGGTGTCCGGCAACGGCAACGACGGGCGCCGGATCACCGTCCGCCACCTGCTCCAGCACACCAGCGGCATCCACGACGACTATCCGGACTACACCTCGGCCGAGGACTTCCGGCAGCACCGCTTCGACTCCTACACCCCCGAGCAGACCGTCGCCCGGGCGATGGACCACCGCCCGGACTTCCGGCCCGGCACGCGCTGGAGCTACGGCAACACCGGGTACGTCCTGCTCGGCATGATCATCGAACGGGTCACCGGGCACCCCTGGCACGAGGAGGTGCGGGACCGGATCGTGCGGCCGCTCGGCCTCGACCACACCTTCCGGCCGGCTCCCTCACCCGCGCTGCCCGAGCCGCACGCCCGGACCTACCAGCGGTTCGGGGCCGGGGAGCCGCTGGTGGACGTCACCGAGCAGGTCGGCCAGGGCATCAACGGCGAGGCCGGGCTCGTCTCCACCACCGAGGACCTCAACCGCTTCTTCCGGGCTCTGCTCAGCGGCCGGCTCCTGCCGCAGGCGCAGCTGGAGCAGATGAAGCGGACCGTCCGGGTCGGCAAGGAGTTCGAGAAGTTCATGCCGGGGGCCCGCGACGGGCTGGGACTCTTCTCCCGCCCGCTGTCCTGCGGCGGGGTGTACTGGGGCCACGAGGGCGGCGATGCCGGCTGGATCACCGCCACCGGCGTCACCGCCGACGGCCGGCGCAGCGTCATGGTCTCGCTGTCGGGCGTCGTCGCCGCTTCCACGGACGACATCCTGCGCGTGGCGGAGGCGGAGAGCAGGCTGGTCGACGACGCCCTCTGCGGGACTTCGCACCCGGACCGCCGCCCGAACTGAGGCACCCTGTACTGGGGCCCTCCGCACTGAGGCACTCCGCACTGGGGCCCTCCGCACGCAACCGGGGACGGGGCACCTGCGCGCCGCACGGTCCGGCAGCCGCAGGTGCCCCGGCCGGCCCGGGCGGTGACGCGGGCGCGGGCGCGGGCGCGGGCTATGCGGCGCTCTCCCAGGTGTAGCCGTCGGGGTCGGTGAAGGTGTCGGCGGTGCCGGTGAGGACGATGCGGTGCGAGCCGGTGCCGTCGGCGGGGACGTTGAGGTCCTTGGCCAGGCCGCGGCGCTTGTAGAGGGCCAGCTTGACCTGGCTGGACTGGCCGGGGGTGAACTCGGCGTACTTGCCGCCGAAGCTCTTGGCCACGGTCAGGCCCCGGTCGACGTAGTACTGGCGGGTGGCCTTCACGTCCTCGACGCCGAGCAGCAGGACGACCTCGTCGATGTCGCGGGTGGCGGGGCCGGTGTCCTTCTTGGCCGGGGTCGCGAT
>NZ_JBSGXP010000063.1:0-43600 GCF_053610105.1 Kitasatospora sp. NPDC054939
CCGGTGCCCGGGACCCCGACGGCGGGGTCCCGGGCGCCGGTCGCCGGTCGGGGGCTCAGCTGCGGGCCCGCTGGGTGACCGCGACGCAGACCAGGACCGCCACCGCCGTCGCCGGGGCCGCCGCCGGCAGGCTCTCGCCGAGCAGCAGCACCGACCACACCAGGGTCAGCAGCGGCTGGGCGAGCTGCAGCTGACTGGCCCTCGGCACGCCGATCTCCGCCATCCCGCGGTACCAGACCACGAAGCCGCCGAACTGCGAGACCGCCGCCGTGTACGCCAGTCCGGCGAGCGCCTGCGCACCGATCCGGACCGGCTCGACGGGCAGCGCGACCGCGCTGATCAGCACGGTCACCGGCAGCGCGGCGACCACCGCCCAGCCGATCACCTGCCAGCCGGGCAGTTCCCGGGAGATCCGGCCGCCCTCCGCGTACCCGGCCGCGCAGACCAGCAGCGCCGCGAACAGGTAGAGGTCGGCGAGGCCGGGCCGGCCGTGGCTCTGCAGCAGGGTGAAGGCGAGCACGGCCGCCGCCCCGGCCAGGGCCGCGCCCCAGAACGTCCGGGACGGCCGGTGGCCGGTGCGCAGCGCGGCGACGGCGGCGGTGGCGAGCGGCAGGACGCCGATGACGACCGCGGAGTGCGCGGTGGACGAGGTCTGCAGGGCGAGCGTGGTGAGCAGCGGGAAGCCGAGCACGCAGCCGGCCGAGACGACCAGCAGGCCGGGCCAGTGGCGCCGTTCGGGCAGCGGCACCCGGGCGGCGGCGAGGCAGAGCGCGGCGAGCAGGCCGGCCAGGGCGCCGCGCAGGCCGGTGGAGCTCCACGGGCCGAAGCCGGTCAGCGCCCAGGCGGTGGCGGGGAAGCTGAAGGAGAAGGAGAGGACGCCGAGTGCGGCGAGGGCGGTGCCGCCGGTCGCCGTGGCGGGGGCGGTCGGGACGCGGCTCGGGGCGGGGCTCCGCGGTGCTATCGCCGCCGACAGGGTAGCGCTATCTTGTGCCTTCATGAACGAACGTAGCAGTGTCACCGAGCTGGCCGACAGCCTTCGCCACGAGGTGGAGCGCTATCCGGAGGGACGAAAGCTGCCGTCCAGCAGGGCCCTGATGGAACGCCACCAGGTGAGCCCGGTGACGGTCTCGCGGGCGATCGCCGTGCTGGCCGCCGAGGGCCTGGTCGTGTCGCGGCCGGGCGCGGGCGTCTTCCGGTCCGCCGCCTTCGCCGCCGCCACCGCACCGGCGACCGCCGCACTGCCGTCGGAGCGGCCCGGCGACCTGTCCTGGCAGGAGGTCGCGCTGAGCGCCGACGCCGGACCGCGCACCCCGGACTCCGACGCCCGGCCGCTGATCAACACGCTGACCCCGCCCGCGCCGGACGTGATCGACCTGTACGGCGGCTACCCGCACGCCTCGCTCCAGCCGGAGCGGCTGCTGGCCGCCGCACTGGCCCGCGCGGCCCGCCGGCCGGGGGCCTGGGGGCGCCCGCCGGTGGAGGGGCTGACCGAGCTGCGGGCCTGGTTCGCCCGGGACATCGGCGGCCCCGGCGGGCCGATCGGCACCGGGGACGTCCTGGTCACGGCCGGCGGGCAGAGCGCGCTGGCGGTCGCCCTGCGCGCGCTGTGCGCGCCGGGCTCGCCCGTCCTGGTCGAGTCGCCGACCTACCCGGGCACCCTGGCGGTCGCCCGGGCCGCGGGGCTGCGGCCGGTGCCCGTCCCGGTGGACGCGGACGGGGTGCGCACCGACCTGCTGGCCGCGGCCTTCGACGCCAGCCGGGCGCGCGTCCTGGTCTGCCAGCCGCTGTTCCAGAACCCGACCGGCGCGGTGCTCTCCCCCGCCCGCCGGGCCGAGGTGCTGCGGATCGCCCGCACCGCGGGGGCGTTCGTGGTCGAGGACGACTTCGCCCGGCGACTGGTGCACGCCGACTCGCCCGCGCTGCCCCGGCCGCTGGCCGCCGACGACCCGGACGGCGCGGTCGTGCACGTCCGCTCGCTGACCAAGGCGACCTCGCCGAGCCTGCGGGTGGGCGCGATCACCGCCCGCGGCCCGGCCCTGGAGCGGCTGCGCGCGACCCAGGTGGTGGACAGCTTCTTCGTGCCCCGGCCGCTCCAGGAGGCGACCCTCGAACTGGTCGCCGACCCCGGCTGGGCCCGCCACCTGCGCACCCTGGGCAGCGAGCTGCGCGACCGGCGGATCGCCGCCACCGCGGCCCTCGCCCGGGAGCTGCCCGCGCTGGCCGTGCCGGGCCGGCCCGGCGGCTACCACCTGTGGCTGCGGCTGCCCGACGGCACCGACGAGGCCGCGCTGGCCGCCGCCGCCCTGCGGCTGGGGGTGGCGGTGACGCCCGGTCGGCCGTACTACGCCGCCGAGCCGCCGGGGCCGCACCTGCGGCTCAGCTATGCGGCGGTGGACAGCGCGGGCCGGGTCGCGGAGGGCGTCCGGCGGCTGCGCCTGGCGTACGAGGGCGGGTGACGGGGCCGGGCCGGCCTGCCGTCCCCGACGACTCAGCCGCGGTGGCCGGCCATCCGCTCCAGGCGGGCGATCCGCTCGGCCATCGGCGGGTGGGTGGAGAAGAGCTTGGCGCCGGCCTCGCCGGGGCGGAACGGGCTGGCGATCATCATGTGGCTGGCCGTCTGCAGCTGCGGCTCCGGCGGCAGCGGGAGCCGCTTCGTCCCGGCGTCCAGCTTGCGCAGGGCGCTCGCCAGGGCGAGCGGGTCCCCGGTGATCCGGGCGCCGTCGGCGTCGGCCTGGTACTCGCGGGAGCGGCTGACCGCCAGCTGGATCAGCGCGGCGGCGATCGGCCCGAGGATCATGATGGCGAGCATCCCGAACAGGCCGGGGCCCTCGTCGTCGTCGCTGCGCCCGAAGGGGATCAGCCAGGCGAAGTTGACCAGGAACATCACCACCGAGGCGAGTGCCCCGGCGACCGAGGAGATCAGGATGTCCCGGTTGTAGACGTGGCTCAGTTCGTGCCCGAGCACGCCGCGCAGCTCGCGCTCGTCCAGCAGTTGCAGGATGCCGTCGGTGCAGCAGACGGCGGCGTTGCGCGGGTTGCGGCCGGTGGCGAAGGCGTTCGGCGCGGGGGTCGGGGAGATGTACAGCCGGGGCATCGGCTGCCGGGCGGAGGTGGAGAGCTCCCGGACGATCCGGTACAGCCCGGGCGCCTCGATCTCGCTGACCGGGCGGGCCCGCATCGCGCGCAGGGCCAGCCGGTCGCTGTTCCAGTACGCGTAGGCGTTGGTGCCGAGGGCGACGACCAGCGCGATCAGCAGGCCCGTGCGGCCGAAGAAGCTGCCGATCACGAGGATCAGCGCCGAAAGGCCGCCGAGCAGTACGGCGGTCCTCAGTCCGTTGTGCCGGCGGTGCACGGCAGGCCCTCCAAAGGTGCGGCGGGGAAGCCCTTTCTGCCTCGTCCCTGTGCCCGATCAACGGGCGGGGACGGCACCCTTGTTCCCTTGTGACCCGCCGCGACTTTCTGTCATGGCCCGTCTGAGCAGCCAGGAAGCGCCGGACGGCCGGTCGGCGGGGCGGCCGCGCCGTCAGAACAGGCGGCCGCCGACCACCTGGAGCACCAGCTGCGGGGCCACCGAGAGCACCACCGCGGCGGAGGCGGTGAGGCCGAGCGTGGCGGCCAGCGGCACCGGCATCCGGAGCACCCGGGCGGCCGCGCCGCCGTCCGCCGCCGGCTCCTGCGGCGCGAACAGCTTCGCCGTCCAGAGCAGGTAGTAGTACAGCGCGACGACCACGTTGGCGGCCATCACCACGGCCAGCCAGCCCAGTCCGGCGTCCACGGCGGCCTGGAAGACCACCACCTTGCCGAACAGGCCGATCACGCCCGGCGGCAGTCCGGCCAGGCAGAGCAGGAAGAAGGCGAGCGCCAGCGCCGTCCAGCGGCTGCGGGCGTACAGGCCGCGGAAGTCCTCGATCCGGCTGCCGTCGGTGCGGCCGACGGCCGCGGCCACCCCGAAGGCGCCCAGGTTGACGACGCCGTAGATCAGCGCGTACGCGGCGGTGGCGCCGAGCGGGTCGGTCGCGGTCGGCGCGTAGCCGGCGGCGGCCAGCGGGACCAGCAGGTACCCGGCCTGGGCGACCGAGGACCAGGCGAGCAGGCGCACCGCGCTGTGGGCGGTGTCGAAGCGCTGGCGCAGCGCGCCCACGTTGCCGGCGGTCATGGTGACCGCGGCGAGCACGGCCAGCACCAGGCCCCAGGTGTGCGCGTACGGGCGGAGGGCGACGGTGGTGACCAGCGCCAGGCCGGAGAGGCCGGCCGCCTTGCCGACCACCGAGAGGTAGCCGGCCACCGGCAGCGGCGCGCCGGTGTAGGTGTCGGGCACCCAGAAGTGGAAGGGGACGGCGGCGACCTTGAAGGCGAAGCCGACCAGGGTGAGCACGGCGCCGGCCTCGGCGAGCGTCCGCAGCTGCTCGGGCGCCCGGTCCAGGCCCTCGGGGATCGCGGCCAGGTGGAGGGTGCCGGTGGCGGCGTACAGGAAGCCGACGCCGAGCAGCATCACGGCGGTCGCGGTGACCGAGGAGACGAAGAACTTCAGTGCGGCCTCGGCGCCCCGGCCGTCCCGGCGCAGGGCGACCAGAGCGAAGGCCGGCAGCGAGGCGACCTCCAGGGCGATCACCAGGGTGGCGAGGTCGCGGGAGGCGGGCAGCAGGGCGGCGCCGGTGGCGCTGGCCAGCAGCAGGAACCAGTACTCGCCGCCGGGCAGCTTCTCCTCGTCGACGGTGTGCACCGAGAGCAGCGCCGCGATCAGCGCGCCGCCGAGCGCGAGCAGCTGGAAGACCAGGGCGAAGTGGTCGGCGACGTAGGAGCAGCCGGTGTTCCCGGTGAGCCCGGCGGTGCCCTGCACGCAGAAGGTGGTCCGCGGCGAGCCGCCGGTGAGCGGGAGGAGCGCCAGGAGGGCGAGGGCGAGTCCGCCGACGGTGAGCCAGCCGAGCAGCTTCTTGCGCCGCTCGGGCAGGAACAGGTCGGTGACCAGCACGCCGATGGCGGCGAGGGCGGCGATCAGCGGGGGCGCGACGGCCACCCAGTCCACGGACTGGATGAGGCTGCCCGGGTCGGCGACGGCGAGGGAGGTCACAGTGGGCTGCCCCGTGGAGTGAGGTCCGAATGCGGATCCGGGCGCTGTGGCGAGCTGCAGGGTGCCGGGCACGGTCAGCCACCTCCGAGGAGGTGCTTGACGGCCGGGTCGGAGAGTCCGAGCAGGAGCGCGGGCCAGAGTCCCGCGAGCAGGGTGAGCGCGGCCAGCGGCGTCCAGCTGACGGCCTCGTACGGGCGCAGGTCGGCGGGGCCGTCCACCGGGGCGGGCTGCTCCGGGTCGCCCATGCAGACGCGCTTGACCACGATCAGCAGGTACGCGGCGGTGAGCAGGGTGCCGAGGCCGGCCAGCACCATGTACGTGACGAAGGCGGGCCGGGAGAGCCCGGCCGCCGGGTCGAACGCGCCGTACATGGCGAGCAGCTCGCCCCAGAAGCCGGCCAGGCCGGGCAGGCCCAGGCTGGCGACGGCGGCGAAGGCGAGCAGCACGCCCAGGCGGGGGGCCCGGCCGTAGAGCGCGGCGCCGGTGCTGCCGGCGAGGGTGTCGAGGTCGGCCGTGCCGTAGCGGTCCTTGAGCGCGCCGACGACGAAGAACAGCAGGCCGGTGATCAGGCCGTGCGCGATGTTGGCGAACAGCGCGCCGTTGACGCCGACCGGGGTGAGCGAGGCGATGCCCAGCAGGACGAAGCCCATGTGGCCGACCGAGGAGTAGGCGATCAGGCGCTTGAGGTCGCCCTTGGCCCCGGAATCGGAGGGCGCGAAGCGGTTCCTCAGAAGGGTGGCGGTGGGCGACGGGTGGGCGAGTGCCAGGCAGGCCAGCGAGCCGTAGACGATGCCGACGGCGGCGAACGCGCCCAGGTACGGGGCGAGCGTCGCGGTGCCGTCCGGGACCACCGGGAGGAGGACGCGGACCAGGCCGTAGGTGCCCATCTTCAGCAGCACGCCGGCGAGCAGCACGGAGCCGACGGTGGGCGCCGCGGTGTGCGCGTCCGGGAGCCAGCTGTGCAGCGGCCAGGCGGGCGCCTTGACCGCCAGCCCGATCATGATCGCCAGCGCGGCGACCACCTGGGTGGTGTGGCTCAGCCCGGTGCCCTGGGCGGCGGCCAGGGCCTGCATGTCGAAGGTGCCCGTCTTGCCGCCGATCAGCAGGAAGCCGAGCAGCATCACGGCGGAGCCGAGCAGCGTGTAGAGGATGAACCGGTTGGCGGCCGGCACCTTCGCCCCGCTCCCCCAGCGGGCGATCAGGAAGTACATCGGGATCAGCACGATCTCGAAGGCCAGGAAGAAGAGCACCAGGTCCAGCACCGCGAAGGTGGCGAGCATGCCGACTTCGAGCAGCAGGAACAGCCCGGCGAAGGCCCTCGCCGAGGGGACGCCCTCGCCGCTCGGCAGGCGGCGCTCCGAGTAGATCGCGCAGAGGAAGGTGAGCAGCGCGGTCAGCACCAGCAGCGGCAGCGAGATGCCGTCCACGCCCAGGTGGAAGCGGACCCCGACGGCCGGGATCCAGGCCACGTCGGTGGTGGCCTGCATCCGGGCGGGCTCGTCGTGGTCGAAGCCGGCCGCGAGCACCAGCGTCAGCAGGAGCACCGCGCCGGTGACGACGGTGCCCAGGCGCAGCGCCCGCCGGTCGGCGGTCGGCCCGTCCGGGCCGAACACCGGTGCCAGGGTGAGTGCCGCACCGAGCAGCGGCAGCGCCAGGAGGGCGATGAGGACTGCGTTCACCGGATGCTCCCAGGGACTGCGCCGGCCGGACGGACGGGGTGGATCGGGGACGAGGAGTGGCGGTCCATCCGGCTACACCGCCACCAGGACGGCCAGCAGGACGACGCCGGCGAGCAGCGCGCTGAGGTACGTCTGCGCGTTGCCGGTCTGCGCGAGCCGGACGGCCCGGCCGAGCAGCTGGGCGCCGACCCCGGTGCCGCGCACGTACGTCTCGACGACCTCGCGGTCGAGGAAGCGGACCAGCTGCGCGGCGCCGGCCACCGGGCGGACGAACAGCGTGCCGTAGAGGCGGTCCAGGCCGAAGCCGTGCCGGGCGGGCCCGAACAGCGGGCCGAGCAGGGCGCGGCCGGGGTCGGCGGCGGCCGCCCCGGGCCGGGCGGTGGCGGAGCGCCAGGCGCCGTACGCCAGCAGCGCACCGACCGCGGCGAGGCCGGTGGCGATCACGGCGGTGGCGGCCGAGGGCCGCAGCGAGCCGCCGTCCAGCAGGGCGGGCAGCCAGTCCGAGCGCAGGCCGGCGACGCCGAAGCCCATGGTCGGGACGGCCAGCACCCAGAGCGGCCAGCGCATTGCGGGCGGCTCGGCGCTGGCCGGGTCGGCCTCGTCCACCTCGGGCGAGTACGGCGCGTCCGGCTCGGGTCCGGTCGGGGCGGTGGCCCCGGCGGCGGAGGCGGCCGGCGCGGCGGCGGAGGCCGGGCTGTGGAAGGCGACCAGGAACAGCCGTGCGGCGTAGGCCGCGGTGAGCAGCGCGGTGAACCCGGCGGCGACCAGCACGATCCAGCCGGCCGCCTGAGGTACCGCGGAGGCCGGCCCGACCCCGTTGGTGAGCGCCTCGCCGGTGGCCGCGTGCTCGGCGGCGGTGAGCACCGCCTCCTTGCTGAAGAAGCCGGAGAAGGGCGGCAGGCCGATCAGGGCGACCAGCGCGATGCCCATCGTCCAGTAGGCGTCGGGGACCTTCTTGCGCAGCCCCGGGATGCGGGACATCGCGGAGATCGAGTTGGTGTGCGCGGCGTGGATCACCACGCCGGCCGCGAGGAAGAGCAGGGCCTTGAAGGCGCCGTGGCTGACCAGGTGGAAGACCGAGGCCTCGCGGTCGCCGGAGGCGAGGGCGCCGGCCATGTAGCCGAGCTGGCCGACGGTGGAGTAGGCGAGCACCCGCTTGAGGTCGTCCTGGGCGAGCGCGCAGAGCGCCGAGCCGATCATGGTGACGGCGGCCATCACGGCGAGGACCACCAGGGCCGCGCCGGACTGCAGGAAGACCGGCAGCAGCCGGGCGACCAGGTAGATGCCCGCCGCGACCATGGTGGCCGCGTGGATGAGGGCGGAGACCGGCGTCGGGCCGGCCATCGCGTCGGGGAGCCAGGTGTGCAGCGGGAACTGCGCGCTCTTGCCGGCCACGCCGGCGAGCAGCAGCAGCGCGGTCAGCGTCGGGTGGTCGAGCCGGCCCTCGGTGGCGGCGTCCAGGACGTCGCCGATCCCGAAGCTGCCCGCGTCCGCGCCCAGCAGGAAGATGCCGAACAGGAACGGCACGTCGCCGAGCTTGGTGACCAGGAACGCCTTGAGCGAGGCCGAGCGGGCGTCGGCGGTCTCCCAGTGGTGGCCGATCAGGAAGTACGAGCAGATGCCCATGACCTCCCAGCCGACCAGCAGCACGATCAGGTCGCCCGAGTAGACGACCAGGAACATCGCCGCCGTGAAGAGCGAGACCAGGGCCGCGTACGACGGGTAACGCGGGTCGTCCTTGAGGTACGCGGTCGAGTAGACCTGCACGCAGGTGGCGACCAGGCCGACCAGGACGGAGATCAGCGAGCTGTAGCCGTCCAGGTGGAGGGAGAGCGAGATCTCCGGGCCGCCGGTCGGCATGAGCCGGGTGGAGGCGTCCAGGGCCTGGCCGGTGCCGAGCTGCAGCGCGACGACCAGGGCGAGCACGGCCGAGACGGCGACCGGCACGATCGCCAGCGGCCGGGTCAGTCCGGGCGCCTTCCGGCCGACCGCCAGGGTGGCGGCGGCGCCGAGCGCGGGCAGGACGGGGACGAGGACGGGCAGGGCGAGGTTCATGCGGCGGCCTGGCCCTTCAGCGCCTCGGCTCCGGCCGGCGCCTCCTCGATGGCTTCGGACGGGTCGCCGAGCGCGGTCGCCCGGTCGATGTCGGCGGTGCCCCGGGCCCGGAAGAGCAGCAGGACGATCGCGAGGCCGAGGCCGATCTCGGCGGCGGCGAGGGTGATGGTGAACAGGGTCAGCGCCTGGCCGGCGTGCAGGGTGTCGCGCAGCCAGGCGTCGAAGGCGACGAGGTTGAGGTTGACGGCGTTGAGCATCAGCTCGACGGACATCAGGACCAGGACGGCGTTGCGCCGGGCGAGCACGCCGTACACGCCGACGCTGAACAGCAGCGCGGCGAGGACGACCGGGTAGGCGAGGTGCATCAGCTCTCCTGCGCGGGGTTCGGCGCGGCAGCGGACGGCGCGGCGGCACCGGGCCCGGGGGCGTCGGACGCGGGGGCGTCGGACGCGGGGGCGTCGGACGCGGCGGCCGGCCCGGCCGGGGCGCCGGGGGCCGGGCGGGGGACGGTCGCGGCGACCGTGCCGTTGGAGCCGACCGGGCGGCCCGCCCGCAGCCGGCCCGCCCGCGGCGCCGGGACGCGCCCCTTCGAACCGCGCGACAGCACGATCGCGCCGACCAGCGCGGCGAGCAGCAGCACCGAGAGCGCCTCGAAGGGCAGCACCCAGTGGCGGAACAGGCTGGCCCCGGTGACCGCGGCCGAGCCGCCGCCCGCACCGAGGTCGATCCAGGAGGTGCGGAAGGCGTCCACCACCAGGGTCACCAGGACCCCGGCGGAGGCCAGCGCCACCACCAGGGCGACCCAGCGGTTGCCCGAGTCGGCGTCCGGCGAGCGGCCGATCGGCGCCTTGGTGAGCATCAGCCCGAACAGCACCAGGACGACCACCGAACCGAGGTAGATCAGCACCTGCACCCAGGCGATGAACTCGGCGGTGAGCAGCAGGAACTCCACGGCGAGCCCGCCGAGCGCGACCACCAGCCAGAGGGCGGCGTGCACCAGCTGCTTGGTGGTCACCGAGACGACCGCCGAGCCGAGCACGGCGATACCGACGAGCAGGAAGACGATCTCGACCCCGGTCGGGGAGAGGAACGAACGGGCGGCCGGCTCCAGCGAGCCGGTCGCGGCGAGCAGGGCGGACGTCACTGCGACTCACCTGCCTCCGGGGCCGGGCCCGCCTCGGGGGCGGTCTGCGCGGCGGCGGCCTCGGCGGCGGCCGCGGCTGCAGCGGCGGCCTTCTCCGCGGCCTTGCGCGCCATGGCGATCTCCTTGGGCTCCTCGGCCGCCGGGTCCAGGGCCGGCGGCGCCGGCACCGTCCACATCCATTCGCGCAGCTTGTCCCGCTCGTGGGTCAGCTCCAGGATGTCGGTCTCCGCGTACTCGAACTCGGGCGACCAGAACAGCGCGTCGAACGGGCACACCTCGATGCAGATCCCGCAGTACATGCAGAGCGAGAAGTCGATGGCGAAGCGGTCCAGCACGTTGCGGGTGCGGGCGCGGGCGTTCGGGTCGGCGGCGGGCAGCGTCTCCTTGTGGGAGTCGATGTAGATGCACCAGTCCGGGCACTCGCGGGCGCAGAGCATGCAGACCGTGCAGTTCTCCTCCAGCAGCCCGATGACCCCGCGCGAACGCGGCGGCAGGGCGGGCTGCACCTCGGGGTACTGCGCGGTGACGGTCTTCTTCGTCATCGTCCGCAGGGTCACGGCGAGGCCCTTGGCCAGGCCGGAGCCGGGGAAGCTCATGCGATCGCCACCTTGATGATGCCGGTGAGGGCGAGCTGGACGAGGGCGAGGGGGACGAGCACCGTCCACGCGAAGCGCATCAGCTGGTCCTCGCGCAGGCGCGGGTAGGTCACCCGGAGCCAGATCACCACGAACGCCAGCGCGAAGGTCTTCAGCAGCGTCCACAGCCAGCCGAGCTCGTCCGGCAGCGGGCCGTGCCAGCCGCCCAGGAAGAGCACCGCGGTCAGCGCGGAGACCACCAGGATGCCGACGTACTCGGAGAGCAGGAAGAACGCGAAGCGCAGGCCGGTGTACTCGGTGTACGCACCGAAGATGATCTCCGAGTCGGCGATCGGCATGTCGAACGGCGGGCGCTGGAGCTCCGCCAGGCCGGCCGTGAAGAACACGAAGGCGCCGATCAGCTGCCACGGGAGCCAGTACCACTCCCAGGCGTCCACGATCCCGGGCAGCGAGAGGGTGCCCGCCGCCATCGCGACCGAGGCCGCCGCGAGCACCATCGGCAGCTCGTACGACATCAGCTGCGCGGCCGTACGCAGGCCGCCGAGCAGCGAGAACTTGTTCGCCGACGCCCAGCCGGCCATCAGCTTGCCGATCACGCCGATGCCCATGACGGCCAGCACGAAGAACAGCCCGGCGTCCACGGCCTGGCCGACGAGGCCGTCCGGGCCGACCGGGATCGCCAGCAGCACGAACAGGTACGGCAGCAGCGAGACGGCGGGCGCGAGCTGGAAGATCCGGCGATCGGCCCCGGCGGGGACGATCTCCTCCTTCTGCGCGAACTTCACGCCGTCCGCGACCAGCTGGGCCCAGCCGTGGAAGCCGCCGGCGTACATCGGGCCGAGGCGGCCCTGCATGTGCGCCATGACCTTGTGCTCGGTCTGGCCGATGACCAGCGGGAGGGTGAGGAAGGCGACGAGCGTGGCGACGCAGCGCAGCACCGTGTCGAACAGGTTCACGCGCTGTCTCCGTCCGTGTCCCCGGAGTCCCGACCGCCCTCGGCGGGGGACCCGGGCTCCGGCTTGCTCGCCGACTCGGGCTTCGGCTCGGGCTCCGGCTTCGGCTCCGCCGGGGCGGGCTCCGCCGCGGGGCCGTGGGCGGGCACCGGGTTGTGCCAGGGGGCGTCGGAGGACTGCGTCCGGGCCGGCGCGGTCCGCTCACCGGCGCTCTCGGCAGCCGGTTCGGGCGCGGCAGCCGCCTCGCCCGCGGCGGCCGTCTGGCTCACCGAGCCCTCGCCGACCGAACGCGTGCGCCGCGGCCGGTCCGCCCGCACCGCGGGAGCGCCCTCCGCCGCCGGAGCCGCAGCCCCGGCAGCCGTTTCGCCCGCGGAAGCCGCCTCGCCCGCGGCGGGCGCCTGGCTCACCGAGCCCTCGCCGACCGTACGGGTCCGCCGGGGCCGGTCCGCCCGCACCGGGGCGCCGCCCTCGGCCGCCGCAGCACCGGCCGCAGCACCGGCCGCCCGCGGGGTGCGGGCGGCGCCCGCCGCGCGGGCACCGCGGGCGGGCCGCTCGGCGACCGGCGGGAGGGTGCCCTTGAGCGGGCCCCACTCGTTGGGGTCCGGCACGCCGGGGGGCTGCATCTTGCGCCGGGCCGGCCCGTCGCCGTGGTCGGACTCGCCCGGCTCCTTGGCGCCCGGCCAGGCCTTGGCGACCCGGGCCGCAAGCACGAACTCCTTGCGCAGCGGGTGGCCCTCGAAGCCGTCCGGCAGCAGCAGGGTCGCCAGGTACGGGTGTCCGGGGAAGTCGATGCCGAACATCTCGTGGGTCTCGCGCTCGTGCCAGGCCGCGCCCGCGTACACCGGGACGGCGGTCGGCAGGGCGGCCCCCTCGCGCGGGACGCGGGTGCGCACCACCAGGTGGCGGACGCCGGGAGCGTCCACGGCTGCCAGGTGCGCGGCGACGGAGAAGCCGTCGGCGAGCTCGTCGACGGCGCTCAGCCAGTCGAAGAAGGTGAGGCCGAGGGTGTCCCGGGCGGCGGTCAGCGCCTCGATCCAGTGCTCGGCGGGCACGTCGACGGTGACGGTCCCGTACGCCTCGGCGCCGGTGGCCCACTCCCCCACCGACGCCGCGTACTGCTCGGCCGTGGTCACGAGGCCCCCCCTTCGGTCGCGGCGGGGCCGGTCGGGGCCGGGCCTGCCTGCGCGGGGCCGGTCGCGGCCGGGCCGGCCACCAGCGGGCGGCGCAGTGCGGCGGCGGGCGCGGTGTAGCGGGCGGGCAGCGACTCGGCGGCGATCTTCTCCTGGAGCTTGAGCACGCCCTGGAGCAGCGCCTCGGGCCGGGGCGGGCAGCCGGGCACGTAGACGTCGACGGGGATGATCTGGTCGACGCCCTTGGTGACGGAGTAGGAGTCCCAGTACGGGCCTCCGGAGTTGGAGCAGGCACCGAAGGAGATCACGTACTTCGGCTCGGGCATCTGCTCGTACAGGCGCTTCACGGCCGGGGCCATCTTGTCGGTGACCGTCCCGGAGACGATCATCAGGTCGGCCTGGCGGGGGCCGGGCGCGAACGGGATGACGCCCATCCGGATGAAGTCGTGCTTGGCCATCGACGCGGCGATGAACTCGATCGCGCAGCAGGCGAGGCCGAAGTTGAAGCACCAGAGGCTGTAGCGGCGCCCCCAGTTGAGGACGACCTTGACCGGGTCCGGGGCGAGCCGGGCCAGCGGGCCGATGCCGCGCCGCTCGGCGGCGGCACCGGGGCGCGCCGGGTCCGGGATGCCCAGCGGGACCGGGCCGTCCGAACCGTGCGCGTGGTTGTGCGTCACGTCCATTCCAGAACGCCCTTCTTCCAGGCGTAGAGCAGCCCGACCGCGAGGAAGCCGATGAAGACGAACATCTCGATCAGCGTCGCGGCGCCGTAGCCGGCGGAGGCGAAGACGGTCGCCCACGGGAACAGGTAGATGGCGTCGACCGCGAAGATCACGTAGAGGAAGGCGTACACGTAGTAGCGGATCTGGGTGTGCGCCCAGTCCTCCCCCACCGGGTCGACGCCGCACTCGTAGGCGAGGAGCTTCTCCGGCGAGTACACCACCGGCCGCAGCAGCCGGTTGGCGGTGAACGCCACGGTGAGGAACAGCACGCCGACGACGGCGAGCAGGCCCATCGCGGCGTACGCGTCGAAGTAGCCGCTGCCGACCGCCGGGTCGGCCGCGACCGCAGCTGCCCGCTGCCCCTCCATGCCCTCGCCTCCACATCCGCCGCCCGCCGCCCTGTCGGGCCGGCTCCGCGGCGCTTCTTTACGCAGTCATAACCATCGCCAATGCGGCAGTCTAAGTGCACCGCCACCGTGCCTCCGCACCCCGACCGATCCGCAAGACAACTCGTGGACGGCCCGTCCCGGGCGGGGGTGGGGATAACCCCCGACCGGGAAGACGTATCACCCCCATGGTCCGGCGCGGGGCCCGCCGGGGAAGCTTGGATCACCAGCTCGACCGAGAGGGACGGTAGATCCAGATGAAGTCACTGCACCGCCGCACCGCGGACGCCATCCGGCCGCGGGACGCGAACGGCGAGCGCACCCCGCTGTACGGGGCGCGGATGTGGCACCAGGCCGGGCAGCTGATGCTCAACCTCCCGCTGGGGATCGCGGCCTTCCTCTTCACCGTGACGACGCTCAGCGTCGGCCTCGGGCTGGCGATCACCGTGATCGGCCTGCCGCTGCTGGCGCTGGGGCTGGCGGGCTGCCGGGCCCTGGGCGGGTTCGCCCGCCGCCGGGCGCGCTCCGCGTACGGGGCCGAGCTCCCGGAGCCCGGGCCGGTGCACCGGCCGCGGCCCGGCGTGGCCGGCTACGCGATCGCGCACCTCACCGATTCGCTGAGCTGGCGCTCCGCCCTGTACTGCGTGCTGCTGCTGCCGTGGGGCCTCCTCAGCTTCAGTGTGACGCTGCTGTGCACGGTGGCCGGGTGGCCGGCGCTGCCGTGGGTGGTGGGCTTCCAGGCGGCGGTCGACCGGATGCTGATCGAGGCGCTGCTCAGCCCGGGGGCGCTCTCGGCGCGGGTGCGCGAGCTGGAGGACGACCGGGGGACGGTCGTCGACACCGCCGCCGCCGACCTGCGCCGGATCGAGCGCGACCTGCACGACGGCGCCCAGGCCCGCCTGGTGGCGCTGGCCATGGACCTCGGCCTGGCGAAGGAGAAGCTCACCGAGGACCCGGAGGCGGCGGCCCGGATGGTGGACGACGCGCACGGCGAGGTGAAGCTGGCCCTCCAGGAGCTGCGCGACCTCGCCCGCGGGATCCATCCGGCGGTGCTGACCGACCGCGGGCTGGACGCGGCGCTCTCCGCGGTGGCCGCCCGCTGCACGGTGCCCGGCGGGGTGAAGGTGCAGGTCGAGCTGAAGGGGGACGACGGCGCGGTGCAGCGGCCGGACTCGGCGGTGGAGGGCATCGCCTACTTCACGGTCAGCGAGCTGCTGACCAACGTCTCCAAGCACGCCGGTGCGCGGTCCGCGACGGTGGACGTGTGGCGCTCCGGCGACCAGCTGATGCTGCTGGTCCGGGACGACGGCAAGGGCGGGGCGGCCCCGTACCCGGGCAGTGGGCTGGCCGGGCTGGCCGATCGGATCCGGGCGGTGGACGGCGTGTTCCTGGTGGAGAGCCCGGTCGGCGGGCCGACCACGGTGACCGTCGAGCTGCCCTGGCGCACCCGCGCCGCCCGCCGCTGAGGCACGGCGGGCGGGAGCACAGCGGGCGGGGACGACGGAGCCGGGACCTCGTCAAGGCAGTGACGAGGCCCCGGCCGCCGTCCCCGACGGCCGGCCGCCCGCGCGACCCTTGCGCGGTGGGCGGGCGGACGGCCCGGGGGCTGGGGCCGCCCCGGCCGGGGCCGGGGCGGCTACGGCGTACCGGGAACGGGCAGCCGGCCGCCGCGGACCTTGGGCCCGGTCGGCCGGGGTCCGGCCGGGTGCGGGCGGGTGGGTTCCTTCTTGCGGCTCACCTGGGCTGGCTCCACTTCCTCCGACACACATCGAGTTTGGGCAGCATTTCACCTATATGTCCGATTCACTGGGGCGACTCGCCCGAGCGCGGGGGAGAAACCCGGAGCGCCTAGGATTCGGCCATGACTTGGTTGATTACCGGCGGTGCCGGATACATCGGCGGACACGTGGTGCGCCAGCTGCTCGACGCGGGCGAGCAGGTCGCGGTGCTGGACGACCTCAGCACCGGCGATGCCACCCGCCTGCCGGAGGGGGTCGCCCTGATCGAGGGCTCGATCCTGGACCGGACCGTCCTGGACGCGGCGATCCGCGACCACGGCGTGCAGGGCATCCTGCACTTCGCCGCCAAGAAGCAGGTCGGCGAGTCGGTCGAGCAGCCGTTCTTCTACTACCGGGAGAACGTGATCGGCCTGCAGACCGTACTGGAGGCCGCGGTCGAGGGCGGCGTCACGCGCTTCCTCTTCTCCTCCTCCGCCGCCGTCTACGGCATGCCGGACGTCGACCTGGTCACCGAGTCCACCCCCTGCGCCCCGATGAGCCCGTACGGCGAGACCAAGCTCGCCGGCGAGTGGCTGGTCTCCGCGGTGGGCAAGGCGCACGGCCTGTCGACCGTGTCGCTGCGCTACTTCAACGTGGCCGGCGCCGCCTCGCCGGAGCTGTCCGACGCGGGTGTGTTCAACCTGATCCCGATGGTCTTCGAGCGGCTCACCGCCGGTGAGGCCCCGCGGATCTTCGGCGCCGACTACCCGACGCCCGACGGCACCTGCGTGCGCGACTTCATCCACGTCTCCGACATCGCCTCGGCGCACGTCGCCGCCGCCAAGCGGCTGGCGGCCGACCCGGCCGGCGACACCTCGCTGATCCTCAACATCGGCCGCGGCGAGGGCGTCTCGGTCAAGGAGATGCTGGACGTGATCGGCGAGGTCACCGGCCGCGACGCGACCGGCGAGGTCACCCCGCGCCGCGCCGGCGACCCGGCCCGCGTGGTCGCCTCGGCCGACCTGATCCGCAAGGAGCTGGGCTGGAGCGCCCGGTACGGCGTCCAGGAGATGGTGTCCTCGGCGTGGGAGGGCTGGTGCAGCCGCCACCCGGAGGCCCGCGGCTGACCGGTGCCGGGCAGGCGGAGGGGCGGGTGCCGGTCGGCACCCGCCCCTCCGTCGCTCAGCGCGTCATCCGTCGCTCAGCGCATCACTGGGCCGGCACCGCCGTGCCGTAGAAGGCGTCCAGGGCGTAGACGCAGCGGTCCTTGCTGCCGACGAAGACCCGCCCGCCGACCGCCACCGGGGAGCCGGTGAGCTCGCCCTTGGTGCCGAGCTCCCAGCGCAGCTGACCGGTGGCCAGGTCGAGCGTGTGCAGCGAGTGGTCCCGGCTGCCGAGGTGGACCAGGCCGTCCGCGACCGCGGGCGAGCCGACGATCTCGCCGCGGGCCGTGTAGCGCCAGCGCTCCCGGCCGGTGCCCGCCTCGAAGGCGTACAGCACGTCACCGCTGCCGACCAGCACCATGCCGTCCGCGACGACGACCGGCTCGGCGCCCTGCCGGGTGCCGGTGACGGCGCGCCAGCGGTCCCGGCCGGTGGCCGCGTCCAGGGCGTAGACGGTGCCGAGGTAGTCGGCGACGTAGACCGCGCCGCCGTCCAGCGCGGGCGGGGTGAACAGCACCACCGGCGAGTCGAAGCGCCAGCGCTCGGCGCCGGTGGCCGCGTCCAGCGCGTACACCCGGGTGCCGGCGGTCACGTAGAGCACGCCGCCGCGCTCGGCGGGCCGGGCGGGCACCTCCTCGCCGACCTGGACGGACCAGCGCAGGCCGCCGCCGCGCGGGTCGACGCAGCGCAGCCGCCCGCCGCCGGAGTAGTAGGCGGAGCCGGCCACCAGGGCCGGGCCCGACTGCGGGTTCTCGTAGTCCTGCTGGGCGTCGTCGGCGCGCCACAGCTCGGCGCCGTTCGCGGCGGAGCGCAGCTGCATGCCGCCGCCGCGGATCCCGCAGCAGAGCACGCCGTCGGCGGCGTCCAGCGAGTAGACCCAGCCGTCCAGCGAGTGGCGCCAGCGCTCGGTGCCGTCGGCGACGTCGACGGTGTAGAGGTGCGGGCCGTCGGCGGCGTGCACCCGGCCGGAGTCGACGGCGAGCGCCCAGGCGACGTCCCGGGTCTTGTAGCGCCGCTGGCCGGAGCCGATGTCGAGGGCGTGCACCTCGAAGCTGGAGACGAACAGCGTGCCGTCGGCGACCACCGGGGTGCCCCAGACGTCGTTGGACATCCGGAACCGCCACGGCCGCCAGCGCGGCACCTGCACCGGCGGCGGCGTGGAGCGGCGGACCCAGTCGGTCTCGGCGGGCGCGGCACCGGGCGCGGCCTGTTCGGCGCGCGGCCCCGGCCCTATCCCCACGGTGGCGCCGGCCAGCCGCACCTCGGCGGCGCCCGCCCCGGCGACCGGGGCGCGGTGGCCGCGGGCGGAGATCTTCTCGGTGGCGGCCTCGGTGTCCGGCCCGGGCGGCCGCGGTGCGGCGTGCACCGGCCCGGTGTTCGGCAGCGGGTGGCCGCCGGGGTGCTGGGTGCGCGGGTCGGCCGGGCCGGGGCGCTGCGGCGGCAGCGGGGGCGCCGCGTGCGGGCGGCCCTGCTGGTGGGCGGGCTGCGGCGCGGGCGGGCGCACCGGCGCGGCGTCGGCGGGGGCCTGCGGCGCGGGCTGCGGCGCCACGGGCGGCGGGCTGGGCCGGCGTCCGCGCTTGCGCTCGATCAGCTCCAGCGCGTTGGCCGGCAGCCAGTCGCCGGCCTCGCCGGAGGCGTCGTCCCGGGAGAACAGGTGCGGGGCGAGTTCGGTCTGGATCTGCGCCGGGGTGGGCCGGTGCTCGGGTGCGGGCCGCATGCAGGCCCGGACCAGGTCGGCCAGCTCGGCGGGCAGTCCGGAGAGGTCCGGCTGGTCGCGCAGCAGCTGGAACACCGTCTCGACCGGGTTGGCGCCCCGGTAGGGCGGATGGCCGGTGGCGCAGAAGACCAGCAGCGAGCCGAGCGAGAAGACGTCGCTGGCGCCGGTGACGCCGCGGCTGTCGCGGGCCTGCTCGGGCGACATGTACGCCGGGGTGCCGACGGCGACGTTGGTCATGGTGAGGCGGGTGCTGGAGACTCCGGCGGCGATGCCGAAGTCGATCACCCGCGGGCCGTCCTCGACCACCAGCACGTTGGAGGGCTTGAGGTCGCGGTGGACCAGCCCGGCGGCGTGGATGGACTGCAGTGCCTCGGCGATGCCGGCCACCAGCCAGCGCACCGCGCCCACCGGCAGCGGCCCGCACTCGGCGACCAGGTCCTCCAGGGAGGGCGCCGGGACGTACGCGGTGGCGAGCCACGGCACCCGGGCGTCCGCGTCGGCGTCCACCACCGCGGCGGTGTAGAAGCCGCCGACCGTCTTGGCCGCGGCGATCTCCCGGGCGAAGCGGACCCGGAACAGCTCGTCCTCGGCCAGCTCCCCCCGGACGGTCTTGATGGCCACTCGCCGACCGGACGCGGACCGCGCCAGGTAGACCAGCCCCATCCCACCCGCGCCGAGCCGCCCCAGCACCTCGAAGGGCCCGATCCGCCTCGGATCGTGCGCCGTCAGCTGGTCCACTCCGCTGCCACCTCCCCGTCTTCCGCACCCGCGACGGGGTGCGCCCCAGCGATTGTCCAATGCCGCCGGGCCCATCTCCAACCTCCCCCGCCCCGGCGCGCGGGAGCGCCGGGGCGCCCGGCGTCCGATCAGTGCGACGCGAACGGCCGGATTCTGACGTCAGCTCCGCCGTCGGCTTGCGCACGACACCCCCGGAACCCCTCCACGGCCCGCCCCGGAACCCCCACCGGATCGTCACGCTCCGTCACGCCATCAACCCTCAGCGGACTCGCCGTCACGCTGTGGGGTCAAAAGCACACGGGGGGGCAACAACGGAGTCCGGTGAATATCCGTCCGAACTGGATCCGGCCCCTATACCAACCCCCGGGCGGAGTAATAGTCGCATCACCGAATCGCGCCAAGATCGTGCCGCGGTAAGCTGACGGCATGACAGGACAAGTTCGCACCGTCGACGGTCGCGTCGCCGGGCGACGCGGACAGGAGACGCGGCAGAAGCTGCTCGACTGCCTCCGCGAGATGCTCAGCACGTCGCCCTATCGGGACGTCAAGGTCATCGACGTCGCCCGTATGGCGGGTACCTCCCCCGCGACCTTCTACCAGTACTTCCCGGATGTCGAGGGCGCCGTCCTCGAAATCGCCGAGGAAATGGCCAAGGACGCCGACACCCTCAAAGAGCTGGTGTCCGGCAAATCCTGGGCAGGGAAGTCCGGACCGGCCACTTCGGAAGAACTGGTCGACGGATTCCTTGCCTTCTGGCGCAAGAACGATGCCATTCTGCGAGTGGTCACGCTCGGTGCAGCCGAGGGCGACAAGCGGTTCTTCAAGATCCGCATGACCGTCCTCAACGCGGTCGCCAAGCCGCTCGCGGAGTCCATCAAGGAACTCCAGGCGAAGGGCCAGGCCGACAAGACGCTCGACGCCGCGGCCGTCGCCGGGTCGCTGGTCTCGCTGCTCGCCTCGGCGGCCGAGCACCAGAAGGCCTTCACCTCCTGGGGCGTCAAGGTCAAGGACCTCAAGCCCAACCTCGCTCCCCTGGTGTACCTGGGTGTCACCGGCAAGAAGCCGCCCCGGTAGACCGTCCCTACTCCACCCCATCCGCTCCGCGCGCAGCCCCGGCCTCCTGTCCGGGGACGACGGACGGCGGCCGTGTCCTCGGGGGAGGTCCGCCGACGTACCGCGCCGCGCGCCAGACATGCCGGTGGGCGGGCACCCTTCCCGGGTGTCCCGCCCACCGGCATGTGCGCTTCCGGGGCCGTCCGGACGGCACCGGAGGCCCTTCCCCGGCCTCCGGGCTCCTCAGCGGCCCTCCACGGCCCTCCACGGGCCCTCGCAGCGTTCGGCTGTTCCCCTAGGGGCAGCGCACGACCTGTCCGGCGTACGCCAGGCCGCCGCCGAAGCCGAAGAGCAGCACCGGGTCGCCGGAGTGCAGCTCGCCGCGCTCGACCAGCTTGGAGAAGGCCAGCGGGATGGACGCGGCCGAGGTGTTGCCGGACTCGACCACGTCGCGGGCGACCACCGCGTCCGGGGCGCCCAGCTTGGCGGCGATGGCGTCGATGATCCGCAGGTTGGCCTGGTGCGGCACGAAGCCCTTGAGCTCGGAGGGGTCGATCCCGGCCTGCTCGCAGGTGCGGCGGGCCAGCGGGGCGATCTGCGTCGTGGCCCAGCGGAACACCGACTGGCCCTGCTGGCTGATCACCGGGTCCCAGCCGCGGATCACCACGGCGTCGGACTTCTCGGGCTCGGTGCCCCAGACCACCGGGCCGATGCCCGGCTCCTCGCCCTCCGCCTGGGCCTCGACCACCGCGGCGCCGGCGCCGTCGCCGAAGATCACGCAGGTGGACCGGTCGGTCCAGTCGAGGGTGTCCGACATCCGCTCGGCGCCGATGACCAGGGCGAGCCGCGCCGCACCGGCCCGGATCGCGTGGTCGGCGGTCGCCAGCGCGTAGGAGAAGCCCGAGCAGACGGTGTTGATGTCGTACGCGGCGGGCGAGGGCACGCCGAGCCGGGCGGCGACGGCCGCGGCGGTGTGCGGGCTGCGCTCGACGCCGGTGCATGTGGCGACCACTACGAGGTCGACGTCGGCCGCCGACCGCCCGCTGTTGGCGAGGGCCTTCTGGGCAGCCTCGGCAGCCAGGTCGACGAGGGTCTCACCCTCGGCGATGTGCCTGGCCCGGATTCCCACCCGGCTGCGGATCCACTCGTCGCTGGTGTCCACCAGCGTCGCCAGATCGTCGTTGGTGAGGACCTTGGGGGGCTGGTAGTGGCCGAGTGCCACAATGCGAGAACCGCTCATACTGCCCACTCAACCCGGTTACCCGCTGGTCCGGCGGGTGGGAGCGCTGACAGGATCCACCCCTGGATGCTGTAGGGGGCGAACAACACCCCTTGCGCCGCCGGGATGGTTCGGCTGGTGATCAGGCTGCGAGCGAGGTGGCGTCGCCCATCACGATGACCGGTTTGGCGGCCGGGTCGAGCAGCCGGATCAGCTCGGCCATGTTCGCCTCGGGCACCGAGATGCAGCCGTGGGTGGGGCCGCCGTGGTCGACGTGGAGCCAGATGCCGCCGCCCTTGCGCGAGCCGTTGGGCCGGCGCGCGTCGAGCGGGGAGTTGCCCGCCACCCGGTTGTAGTTGATCGCCACGACGTAGTCGAAGGAGCCGGCCAGCGGCTCGCCGGCGAAGCCCGTCCCGGAGACGACGAACAGCGGGTCCTTGTCGTACGGGAGCTTGCTGCCGGGGTCGGCCTTGCGGCCGCCGGCGTCGGTGAGCGAGAACACACCGATGGGGCTGCGCAGGTCGCCCTCGTTGTGGTCGGTGGTCCAGCCCCGGTAGGCGTTGTGGCCCTGCCAGCTCTCGCCGGCCGTCCAGCGGCCCTCGGGGGTGCGGGTCCACAGGGTGACGGTGGACCGGTTGGCGTTCTTCTCCTGGCCGGAGGCGAGCACCACCTGGGTGGTGTCGGCGGGTATCTTCGCGAGGAAGGCCGGGCCGACGCCCGGTATCGAGGGCACCGAGCCGTCCGCCCGGGCCTCGCCGCGGTCGGCCCGGGGGGCCTCGGTGTGCACGTCGGCGGCGGCCTGCGGGGCGGCGGCGGGGGCGCTCGGCTGCGCGTCCGGGGCGGCGACCGGGTCCGGGCCGGGGCCGTCGGCGGTGGTGACGCCCGCGCGGTCGCCGTCCTGGCCGACGGCGTACCAGCCGGCGGTGGCGGCGAGCAGCAGCGCGGTGCCGGCGGTGACGGCCTTGCCGTGGCGCTTCTTCTTGGGCTTGCGGCGGTGGCCGCGGGCCCGGCCCTCCAGGGGGACGGCCGCGGCGGCCTCGGCGGAGGCCGCGAGGACCACCGGGTCCGGCTCCGGCCGGTGCGCACCGAAGGGGTCGTCGTAGGCGTCCCAGCCCTCCTGGGCCCAGTCGCCGCGGTCCTGGTACCCGGCCTGCTGCGGCACGCCGAAGGGCTGCCGGTCCGGGTACACCGACTGCTCGTGGAGGTCGTACGGGGCCTGCTGCGCGTCGTACCCGGCGCCGTACCCGGTGTCGTACACCGAGCCGCAGGGGGCCTCGTGCACCGGCCCGCCGCCCTCGGGCATCGGCTCGTACATCGGATCGTACGAGGGGTACGCGCTGGCGCCATGGGTACCGGACATGCGGCCGATCCTGCCAAAGAGCGGGCGCCTTGGGAAATACGGAACCTTGTGCGGGCCCGGTGAAGAAACGCCCCCCGCACCCGGCGGGCGGGGCGGGGGGCGGTCGGAGTCCTGGTCAGAGGCGCATGGCCTGCGGGGTCTCGCGGCGCGTCTGGTCCGGTCCGTCGTACTCGCGGATGACCTCGTAGCGGGTGTTGCGCTCCACCGGGCGGAACCCGGCGTCGCGGATCAGGCCGAGCAGGTCGTCGCGGCCGAGCTTGTTCGGGGTGCCGAAGTTGTCCGCGTCGTGGGTGATCTTGTACTCGACCACCGAGCCGTCCATGTCGTCGGCGCCGTGGCTGAGCGCCAGCTGGGCGGTGGTGACGCCGTGCATCACCCAGAAGACCTTGACGTGCGGCACGTTGTCGAAGAGCAGCCGGGAGACCGCGAAGGTCTTCAGTGCCTCGGCGCCGGTGGCCATCTCGGTGCGGGCCATCAGCTTGTTGCGCACGACGCCGTCCTTGGAGTCGTGGAAGTCGTGCTGGTAGCGCAGCGGGATGAAGACCTGGAAGCCGCCGGTCTCGTCCTGCAGCTCGCGCAGCCGCAGCACGTGGTCGACCCGGTGGCGGGGCTCCTCGATGTGGCCGTAGAGCATCGTGGAGGGCGTCTTGAGGCCCTTGCTGTGCGCCAGGCGGTGAATGCGCGACCAGTCCTCCCAGTGGGTGTCGTGGTCGACGATGTGCTGGCGGACCTCCCAGTCGAAGATCTCCGCGCCGCCGCCGGTCAGCGACTCCAGGCCGGCGTCGATCAGCTCGTCGAGGATCTCGTCGGCCGGCAGGCCGCTGATCCGCTCGAACCAGTGGATCTCGGTGGCGGTGAAGGCCTTCAGCGAGACGTTCGGCAGGGCCGCCTTCAGCTCCCGCAGCGAGCGCGGGTAG
This sequence comes from Kitasatospora sp. NPDC054939, assembly GCF_053610105.1. Taxonomy (NCBI): domain Bacteria; kingdom Bacillati; phylum Actinomycetota; class Actinomycetes; order Kitasatosporales; family Streptomycetaceae; genus Kitasatospora; species Kitasatospora sp. NPDC054939. Next base: position 23,622 of record NZ_JBSGXP010000063.1, read on the forward strand.
TAGCGCCACGGCAGGGTGGGGTGCAGGCCGTTCACGATGTGCAGCTCGGTGAGGGAGTCGACCTCCATCGCCTTGGCCAGCCGCACGGCCTCCTCGATGCGCATGGTGTACGCGTCCTTCTCGCCCGGCTTGCGCTGGAACGAGCAGTACGAGCAGGAGGCGCTGCAGACGTTGGTCATGTTGAGGTGGCGGTTGACGTTGAAGTGGACGACGTCGCCGTTCTTCTGCGTCCGCACGTGGTGGGCGAGACCGCCCAGCCAGGCCAGGTCGTCGCTCGCGTAGAGCGCGATCCCGTCCTCCCGGGTCAGCCGCTCACCCGCGTAGACCTTCGCCTCCAGCTCGCGCTTGAGCCCTGCGTCCATGCGGTGCCCCGCCTCCTCCGACTTCGAATCAATGCCGGATCCGAGACTACGCCTATGCCGACAGCAGCTCTGCGAGCAGTGCCGGTTCGATGTTGCCGCCGCTGACCACGGCTGCCGTGCAGGAGCCGCCGACCTCCTGCGCGCGGTGGAAGTACGCGGCCGGGGCGACCGCCCCGGAGGGCTCCGCCACGATCCGGCCCCGGCGGGCCAGCAGCGCGACGGTGGCGCGGATCTCGTCCTCGGTGACGGTGACGATGTCGTCCACGTAGGCGGTGAGGTGCTCGAAGGGCAGCACCCCGACCGAGGGGGTGCGCAGCCCGTCCGCGAGGGTGCGGTAGGTGTCCTCGACCGGCCAGGCGAGCCGCTTCCCGGCCCGCAGGCTGGCCTGCGCGTCCGCGGCGAGCTCGGGCTCGACGCCGACCACCCGGACCCCGGGGCGGGTGAGCTTGAGCGCCGCCGCCGTCCCGGAGATCAGCCCGCCGCCGCTGACCGGCACCAGGACGGTGTCCAGCTCGGCCGGGGCGTCCTCGGCGATCTCCAGGCCGACCGTGCCCTGGCCCGCGATGATGAACGGGTCGTCGTACGGCGGCACCCAGACGTAGCCGTGCTTCTCGGCCAGCTCGCCCGGCACGGTGTCCCGCTCGTGCGGGCCGACCAGCAGCACCTCGGCGTCGAACGCCCGGGTGTTCTCGACCTTGACAGCCGGCGAGGTGTCCGGCATCACGATGACGGCCTTGATGCCGAGCAGCTTGGCCGCGTAGGCGACCGCCTGGGCGTGGTTGCCGCTCGACTGGGCGACCACCCCGCGGGCCCGCTCGGCCTCGGTGAGCGCCGCCAGCCGGTTGTAGGCGCCGCGGGTCTTGAAGGCCCCGGTCGGCTGGAGGTTCTCCGGCTTCAGCCAGAGCCGGCGCTCTCCGTCGGCCGCCCAGGGGGCGGGGACGAGCGGGGTCCGTACGGCCACGCCCGCGATCCGCTGCCGGGCGGCGCGCAGCTCCTCCAGTCCGACCAGTGCCATCGCCGTTACTCTCCTTCGGCCAGGGGGAGGTCGCTGACCCGGCTCTCCCACTTGGTCGACAGTACGACCGTCGTGCGGGTGCGGGCCACGCCCTTCGTCCCGGAGATCCGCTTCACCACCGACTCCAGGCCCTCCACGTCGGAGACCCGGACCTTCAGCATGTACGAGTCGTCACCGGCGATGAACCAGCAGTCCTCGACCTCGCCGAGGTCCTTCAGCCGGAACGCGACGTCCTCGTGGTCGGCCGCGTCGGTCAGCTGCAGGCCGATCAGCGCCGTGACGCCGAAGCCGAGCGAGGCCGGGTTGACCGTCGCGCGGTAGCCGGTGATGACCCCGGCCTGCTCCAGCCGGTTGATCCGGTCCGTCACGCTCGGGCCGGACAGTCCGACCAGTCGGCCCAGCTCGGCGTAGGACGCGCGGCCGTTCTCCCGGAGTGCCTGGATGAGCTGTCTGTCCACCGTGTCCATATACCGTCCGCGTCCTTCCGAACCTCACCAGACCCACAGATCATTATCCGGATTCAAAGGCGCCGTGCGCAGACCAACCCGGATATCGCAGAGAACATACTCTCCCGCGCCGGGCCTCCTCACGCACCCTCGCCCGACGCCGCTGCGCCGCCGGGCACCTGACGGGCCGCCGCACCCAGCTCGCCCTCCCAGCGCAGGTACAGCCGGTGCGGTACGCCGACCGCGTCCAGCACCCGCCCGGCCACGAAGTCCACCAGCTCGCGCACGGTGGAGCCGCCGGCGTAGAAACCGGGCGAGGCGGGGAGGACGACCGCGCCCTGCGCGTCGAGTTCCACCAAGTGCTTCAACGTCACCCCGTTGAGTGGCGTCTCACGCACGCACACCACCAGCGGGCGCCGCTCCTTGAGGGTGACGCTCGCCACCCGCTGCAGCAGGTCCTTGCTGAGGCCGAGGGCGATCCCGGCGACCGCGCCGGTGGTGGCCGGCACCACCAGCATTCCCTTCGCCGGGTACGAGCCGCTGGACGGGCCCGCGGCGAAGTCCCCCGCGGGCCAGTAGCGGACGTCGTCCAGGCCGACGTCGGAGCCCAGCCACTGCGCGAGGTCCGCGCGCCAGTGCGCGTCCCGGAAGGAGATCCCGGTCTCGTCCAGGATGGTCAGCCGGGCCGCCCGGCTCACCACCAGGTCCACCGCCTCCCCGGCGGCCAGCAGCCCCCGGATCACCGAGGCCGCGTACGGCGTCCCGGACGCCCCGGACACCCCGACGACCCACGGCTGACGTACCGGCTGCTGCGCTGCTGTTCCCATGGCACCTTTCTATACGCCCGCACCGGGCCGCCCCGCCGCACACCGCCCCGGCCGTACCGGGCCGACCCCGTGGCCCGGACCCGCGGCCCGGCCCGGACCCGGACCCCGTGACCCGGACCCCGTGACCCGGGCCCGTCGGGGGTCGGCGGCTGCGAGGATGGGCGCATGGCTGCGACCCTCGTCGATCTCACGCATCCGGTGACCACCGCGATGCCGGTCTACCCCGGTGATCCCGCGGTGGTGCTGGAGCCCGCGCTGACCACGGCCTCCGCCGGGGTGAACGTGCTCGCCCTGCACCTCGGCTCGCAGTCCGGGACGCACGTCGACGCGCCGTACCACGTGGACGTCACCTGGCCGACCCTGGACGGGCTGCCGCTGGAGCGCTTCACCGGCCCGGCCGTGGTCGCCGACCTGCGCGGGCTGGAGCCGCGCGCCGGGATCACCGCCGCCCAGCTGGCCCCCGCCCTGGAGCTGGCGGGCCCCGGCACCGTCCTGCTGATCGCCACCGGCTGGACCCGGCACTGGGGCACGGACGCCTACCTCGCCCACCCCAGCCTCACCCCGGAGGCCGCCGAGGCGATCGTCGCCGCCGGGGTGCGGACGGTCGGGGTGGACGCGCTGAGCGTCGACCCCACGCCCGATCCCGGGCCGGGCGATCCCGCCGTGGCCGCCCTGCTGGCCGACCTCACCGACGAGCACGATCCGCACGCCGGCGCCGAGGAGCCCGGCCTGGCCGCGCACCGGGTGCTGCTCGGCGCCCCCGAGGGCGGGGTGATCGCGGAGAACCTGACCGACCTGCGCCCGCTGCTGGCCGCCCAGGAGGCGGGCCTGCCGGTGGAGGTGTCGCTGTTCCCGCTGCGGCTGGTCGCCGCCGACGGCGCGCCCGTCCGGGCGGTCGCGCGGCTCGGCTGAGCGGCGAGCGCCGAGGCAGGGGCCGGTGGGGCTGAACGGGCTCCCGGAGGCAGGGCGGTGAGAGCGGCGGGGCAATCCGGTGGAGGTCCTTCGGGCAGCCCCGCCTTGGTCTAGACCAACTCAAGAGCGCGCCGCTACGCTTTCCGGCCATGGCAGAGATCATCGGAGTGATCGAGCAGCTCTGGCGCTACCCCGTGAAGTCCACCGGCGGCGAGCAGCTCGACTCCGTCGAGGTGGAGGTCCGCGGCCTCGCCGGCGACCGCCTCTACGCCGTCCGCGACAGCGCCGGCAAGCTCGGCTCCGGCAAGAACACCCGGCGCTTCCGCCGGATGGACGGCCTGCTCCGCCTCTCCTCCCGCCTCGGCCGACGGCTCGACGGCCCCGAACTGTTCGACCCGCTCGGCCGCGCCGTCGCCGACCCGACCGCCTTCCTGCGCGCCTACCTCCAGCGCCCCGACGTCGAACTGGCCCGCGAGGACGCCGTCTCGCACTTCGACCAGTTGCCGGTGAGCGTCCTCACCACCGCCACCCTGGACTGGGTGCGCGAGGCCGCACCGTCCGCCGTCGTCGACGTCCGCCGCTTCCGGCCCAACGTCCTGCTGCGCACCCCGCCGGGCACCCCGCCGTTCACCGAGGACGGCTGGTTCGGCCGCGAGGGGCACAGCCCCTCGGGCATCCGGCTCGCCTTCCGCCGGGCCAGCGAGCGCTGTGCGATGACCACCGCCCCGCAGCCCGGCCTGCCGCACGCCCCCGAGATCCTCAAGGCCGTGGTCCACGCGCACGACGGCTTCCTGGACGCCCTGGCCGAGGTCTCCGCACCGGGCCGGCTGACCGTCGGGGACGAGCTGACGTTGGGCTGAGTTGCCCACCCGCCCCGGGTTGGGCCACAAAAGCGCAGGTCAGAGCCGTTTCAAAGATTCTCGAAAATTCTTTGAAACTCACCTGCAACCCCCAGGCGCCCCAGGCGTCTGTGTAAGTGAGCGGCGGGGAAGCCCGCCGAACCGGACCGTCGAGGGCGCCGGGGGAGGCACCCCGACCACTGGTCCGACCATCGCATCCGTACCCGGCGACGGCATCCTTCCGTCGCCGAAAACACCCCGGGGGGTATTTTCCATGTCCGCTGCGCGCACCCGTCGTTCCCGCTCCGCCCTGCTCACCGCCGCCACCCTCGGCGTCGTCCTCGCCACCGGTTCGGTGCTGGTCTCCGCCCCGGCCTTCGCCGCGGACGCCCCGGCCGCCGTGGCCACCGCCACGGCCGCGCCGACCACCTCGGCCGCCTCCGCCTCCGCCGAGCCCACCGCTGCGGCCGCCGCGAAGAGCGGCAAGCCGTCCCTCACGGTGAAGACCCCGGCCGTGGTCGGCTTCGCGGGCGGACCGGTGGAGTTCACCGAGACCGTCACCAACCCGGGCGACGCCGAGGCGTCGTACACCCTCAAGCTGAACGCCAGCAACGTGCACGCCCGGCAGAACTCCGCCTTCGCCATCGACGTCAAGGACGCCGACGGCACCTGGAAGCCCGTCCCGCTGACGTTCTCGCAGGACAGCAACACCTACAACCTCCGCGGCAAGGCCACCGGCCTGACCGTCCCGGCCGGCGCCACCAAGACCTTCCAGTTCCGCATCGGCGTCCCGATGGGCACCCCGCACAACGGCCAGAACGACGTGATGGGCTTCAACCAGCCGCTCAAGCTGCACTCGGCCCTCGTCGACGCGGCGGAGACCACCGTCCACGCCGAGGACACCAAGGACATCAAGGTCCGGTCGCTGAGCGTCGAGCTGGAGGACCTGCCCGCCCAGGCGGCCGCCGGGCAGCCGGCGGAGTTCGACCTCGTCGTCGGCAACGACAGCCCCTCCGCCTACAGCAACGTCACCAGCATCCTCTACGCCGACCTGAAGACCAGCCTGGAGATGCGGAAGGCCGACGGCACCTGGGTCGCCGTCCCGTCCACCATCAGCCAGCCGAACGTCCTGGTCCGCTACAACATCGGCGCGGTCGACGCGTCCATCGCGCCGTCCACCACGGTCCGCACCCGCCTGCGCCTGACCTTCGCCGAGGACGCCACCCGCGGCACCACCTACCTCAACTCGTACGCGAAGATCAACGAGTCCCCGGACGGCCGAGGCACCCTCGCGGGCCGCCAGGGCCGGCCGATCGAGGTCGTCGACGCCGCCGGTCCGCAGCTGGCGATCAACGCACCGTCCGCCGTCGGGTTCGCGGGCGGACCGGTGGAGTTCACCGAGACCATCACCAACCCGGGCGCCACCGAGGTGAAGTTCGACCTCCGGGTGATCACCACCTACCCGGGCGCGGCCAAGGGCGACTCCACCGTCCTGCAGTACCAGGACGCCGACGGCGCCTGGAAGGACGTCCGGCTGGCCCCCTACGACTTCGAGGAGCGCCCCCACTTCGTCGGCCACATCGAGGGCCTGGCCGTCCCGGCCGGGGGCAGCCGGACCGTCAAGCTGCGCCTCGGCCTCCCGATGGGCACCGCCCACAACGGCGACAGCGGCGCAACCCACGTCAACGAGCCGCTCCACCTCCTCTCCGACATCAGCACCGCCAAGGACGGCATCCTCTTCGGGGCCAGCAAGGACATCGAGGTCATGCGGCTGGGCCTCGCCGTCCAGGGGCTGCCCGCCGAGGTGGTTGCGGGCGGCGCCCCGGTCGAGTTCGACTACGCCGTCACCAACAACAGCCCCTCCGCCTACAGCAACGTCACCGCCCTCCTCGGGGCCGCCAACCCGAAGGCCCGCCTGGAGATCCGCAAGGCCGACGGCAGCTGGGAGCAGGTGCGCGCCGTGCCCACCGGCGACGCGACCGTCCCGCTGAACTTCCACGTCAACGGCGTGGACGCGGACGTCGCCCCGACCAGCACCGTCACCAAGCGCCTGCGGCTCTCCTTCCCGGCCGACGCCGTGCTCGGCGAGACCTACGTCGCCGCCGGCGTGGTGATCAACGCCGGCCCGAACGGCGCCGGCACCGGCCAGTACCCGCCCGGCACCCCGATCAAGGTCGTCGGCAAGGCCATCGGCACCCCCGGCGGCGTGGTGCAGGCCGGCCTCACCACCACCACGGGCTCCGGCACCACCGGCACCACCGCTTCCACGGGCACCGGCACCACCGCCACCGCCACCGCCACCGCGGCCAACGGCTCGCTCGCCAGCACCGGCTCCGACGGCATGGAGAAGACCGCGATGGGCGCCGCCGCGCTGCTCCTGGCCGGTATCGGCGCGCTGTTCACCGCCCGCCGCCGGCGCCGCGGCACCGTCTGATCCGCAGGCCTCCCGCACACCCCTCCACCCGGACCCCGGTCCCGGCGCCCCGCGCCGGAGCCGGGGTCCGGCGCGTTCCAGCCCGGCCGGCGCCGAACGCACCGCGGCGCAGGGGTAAATCCGTTGAGAGCGGCGCCGACATCGCCTATAAAACGTCACATGTTGCACACCGAGAGGGTCACCCTGCGCGCCCGCCACGAGGACGACGTCCCGATCCTGCACGCCGGGCTGTACGAGGACGTCGCCACCCGCTCCCGGGCCGACACCCGCCCCTGGCAGCCCCTGCCGGTCGCGCGCTCCCCGTACGCGGACACCGACGCCGCGGACGCCGCCTTCTTCTCCGTGCTCGACCGCGCCACCGGCGAGCTGGCCGGCGAGGCCCTGCTGTGGGGCATCGACCCCCACAACCGCAGCGCCCACCTCGGCCTCGCCCTGCTCCCCGCCTTCCGCGGCCGGGGCCTGGCCGTCGAGGTGGTCACCGCGCTCTGCCGCTACGGCTTCGAGGTGCGCGGGCTGCACCGGCTCGGCCTGGAGACGCTCGCCGACAACCACCCGATGCTCGCCGCCGCCGAGGCCGCCGGCTTCACCCGCGAGGGCGTGCTCCGCCGCAACGCCTGGGTCTGCGGCAGCTTCGTGGACGAGGTGGTGCTCGGCCTGCTCGTCGAGGAATGGCAGGAGCGCCGCACCTGACGGGTCCCCCCTGAGGTGGCCGCCGCCCCCACGGCCCGGCTAGAACAGGGGGCGTGGACTTTCCCAGCGCCCTCCGCGAACGCCGCACCCACCGCCGCCTCAGCCAGCTGGACCTCGCCCTGCGGGCCGGCACCACCCAGCGCCACCTGAGCTTCATCGAGTCGGGCCGCTCGGCTCCCGGCCGCAGCATGGTCGTCCGGCTCGCCGAATCGCTGGAACTGCCGCTGCGGGAGCGCAACCAGCTGCTGCTGTCGGCCGGTTACGCCCCCGCGTACCCCGAGAGCGACCTCGACGACCCGGCCCTCGAACCCGTGCGGACCGCACTCGACCGCATCCTGCACGGCCATCTCCCGTACCCGGCCCTGGTGGTGGACCGGTACGGCACCATCATCGCCGCCAATGCGGCCCTCGGCCTGCTCACCGAGGGCGCGGCGGCGGAGCTGGTCGGCCCCGGTGCCAACGCCTACCGGCTGGCCCTGCACCCCGACGGCCTCGCCCCGCGCATCGGCAACCTCGCCGAGTGGGCCCGGCACATCGTGGAGCGGCTCGGCCACCTCCCCGAGCTGCGGGACGAACTCGCCTCGTACGTCCCGCAGCCGCCGGAACCGTCCGCCGACCACCTGGGCTTCGCCGTCCCGCTGCGACTGCGCACCTCCCGCGGGGAGTTGCACCTGATGACGACGATCACCACCTTCGCCACCGCGGTCGACGTCACGCTCGCCGAACTGAAGCTGGAGGCCTTCCTCCCGGTGGACGAGGCGACGGCCGCGGCCCTCCGCGCGTACGGCGATGAGGCGTACAGCGACGCGGCGGACTGAGCCGCGGCCGACCCCGGTCAGGCCGGGAACTGGTAGTCCGCCCGGATCCGGCCGTCGCCGTCGAGGACGACGAACTCCCGACCGCCGCCGACCACCTCACCGTCGGCGGTCCGGGCCATCTCCCAGCCGAACGCCAGCACGTCCCGCAGCAGCACCGCCTCGCCCACCGCCCGGAAGACGTACTCCCCCGGGGCCACGAACTCCTCGTACGCGCGCGCCACCCGCACCTCCAGCGCCGCGTACCCGCGGGCCTCCAGCACGGACCGGTCGAAGCCGAGGCCGGCCGCCCGCTCCCGGATGTCTTCCGGCGGCTGGAGCAGGTGGACGCCGTCCTCCGCCCACAGCGCCTCGATCGCCTTGCGGCGGACCCCCGCGTCCGGCTCGTTCCACAGCGCCGCGTAGCGGTCGGCCAGTGCACGGGGGTCGATGTCGGTGATCATGTCGGGCTCCTCCGGTCGGTGCGTCCCTGTCCCGGTAGAGCCTGCCGACCGCCGCGGCGCGCAACAATTCCCCGCAGGGAATGAGCGGTTGGGGCCGTCACTCGCCGATCAGGCAGAACGGGTGCCCGACCGGGTCCGCGTAGATCCGCCACGAACCGGCGTCGCCGAGCTTCGCTGCCCCCAGGGCCAGCACCTGCCGCTCGGCCTCGTCGAGGTCGTCCACGTCCACGTCGAGGTGGAGCTGCTGCGGGTGGCCCGGGTCCGGCCACTGCGGCGGACGGAAGTCCTCCACGCGCTGGAAGCAGACCACCTCGCCGGAGTCGGTGTGCAGGGTCGACCAGTGCGCGTCCAGCGACCAGCGCGGGTCGGGACGGTCCACCTCGCCGCCGAGCAGCCCGGCGTAGAAGCGGGCCAGCACGGACGGGTCGGGGCAGTCGAGGACGATGCACTGCAGTCTGCCGATCACGGGCACTCCTTCGGTTGGACACCGGCTGCCGCCGGTGTCGACGATGGGTCAATGATCAACGGAACCGCATCGCCCTGGGAGCGCCTCGACCGGCTGCGCCGCGAACGCGGACTGCTCACGCCCACCGAACTGCTGGACCTCGCCGACACGGGCACCGCCGTGCTCGACCCGTTCTCGGTGCTCGTCTCCCGGCGGGCCGAGCTGCACCCCGGCGTCACGCTCCGCCCCGGCGCTGTCGTCGAGTGCGACGGCGACAGCCTGTGCAGCATCGGCCCCGGCACCACGCTGTACGGCGGCGCCCGGATCCGCGCCACCGGCGGCGCGGCCGTCAGCATCGGCCGGGACGCCGAGATCGGCGACGGCGGGGCCCGGATCACGGCGGCCGGCGACGGGACGGCGATCGCGATCGGCGACGGGGTACGGATCTCCGGCGGCGCCGAGGTGATCGGCCCCGGTCGGCTCGGCGCCGGCAGCCAGGTCGACGGCCCGGTCTCCGCCAGGGCCGTCGACCTGGCCGCGGGCCGACCGCACACCCACCCCGACCCGGACCACCGCGGCGCCGTCCTCAAGGGCTTCGGCCGCGCCCACGGCATCCGCCTCGGCACCGGCGAGGTCCTCAACGGCACCGGCGACTTCGCCACCGCAACCGTCCAGCGCCAGCGCCACTACCACCCCGACGCCCCCAGCCTCCCGCAGGCCTGAACCCGGCCCGGGCCGATCCGGTCTTCCAGGTCCGGTCCGGTCGCACAGCATCGCCGCCATCCCGTCGAGCGTCACCCACCCCTCGAAGCCCTCCGCCTCGTCCGCCAGCCGGTTCAGCCAGGCGTCCTCGTCCTCCGCCCCGATCCGCCGCATCAGAACGCCGGTGCCGGAGCGCGGCCCAGGCCGAGGAGGGCTGCGCGGGCCCGGGCGGCGCCCGCGGCGGCGAAGGGGGCACCGCCGCCGACCGCAGGGGCGGGTCTGGCGGCGACACCGGCGCAGGGGCGGCAGAGGCCGGGACGGGGCACCGGGTCGCGGCACTCGGGGCATTCGAGGAGCACCGGACGCGGCCGGGCCGGTTCGGCCACCGGAGGCGCCTTGAGCGGCGGGAGCTTGCGTTCCAGCCTGCTGCGCAGGAGGGAGGCCGGGGAGCGCACAAAGTCCGGCAGCCCCGGCAGCAGGGCCCGGGCGAGATCGTCCCCGGTGGCACCGCGCTCCAGCCACCGGGCGACCAGCGGGGCGAGCGCCGCGGCCTCGGCCTCGCCGATCCGCAACCGGGGCTCCGGGCGGATCGCCCGGTACAGCGCGGCGACCGCGCCGCGCAGGCCCTCGTCGGGCGGGTCTGGGGGTTCCGGCAGGTCGGGGAGTTCCGGCCGGTCCGGCAGGTCGGACGGGTCGGCGGGGAGGGTGGGTTCTTTCTCCCGGTCCTTTACTTCAGGGGCGACACGCGGCCCGGCGCTCCCTCCACCGGCTTCCGGGGGCTCGACACCCGGTACCGCACCCCAGCCGCCACGGCCGCCCCACGGCACGTCGTAGACGTGCACCTCGGAACGCAGGGTGCCGTCGGGCAGCCGGACGACGACGACGCGGTAGTGCCCCTCCTGGGTGAGCTCCTTGATGGCCCGTCGGATCGCCGCACGCCCCTGCGGACTGCTGTCCGCCATCTGCCGCCCGTCCTCGCGCCAGCCGTCGGGGCGGGAGAGGAGGTCGGCGAGCAGTCCGCGCGCCGTGTAGCTGAGACCGCGGTTCTGCAACAGGCCGTTCGGAAGAACGGTGAAGGCGCGCTCGTGCGCGCTACGATGAATCTGCATGGGGAGTTGATCGCTCCTGATGCCAGACCCCGGGGTGCGCTAACACCGCCGGGGTCTTCCTTTGCGCTTGCTCTTAACGGAACGTAGCACAGTCATCACGCAGCGCGGTAGCCCGTGTGCGGACCGTGCTATAACGCCACGTCAACCCGCCGCCCGACGGCTAGCTCTCCATCACCATGGCCAGCATGGTCAGCAGGAAGCCGAACACCACGAGCCCCCAGAGCACCTTCGGGACGATGGCCAGCCAGCCCGGCCGCGGCTCCTTGAGAGTGCGGGAGGCGATCAGCAGGCCCGCACCGACCGCGGCGACGCCCATCAGCGCGACCCCGGTCGGGAGCACCACGCCCCCGCCCCAGATCCAGGCGTCGCCGTGGACGTACCGGGCCCTGACCGTGTCCGAGTTCTCGCCTCCGCACCACCACGGCTTGCTGAGGCCCTTGCACGAGGGCGACTTCAGGTACGTATCGCCGGACCCGCCCCGCACCTCGACACCCGTGACCTCCTTGCCGCCCCCGTCGGGCGTGAAGGTGCCGAAGCAGTGATGCGTCGACCCGCTGCCACCGCGGTCGGTGGTGTACGTGCGGTCCACGCACGACGTCACCTTCAGCATGCCGCGCTCGCCCCACAACCCGGCGCCCGCCAGGACCTCCGACCCGAAGTGCGCCAGCACCCAGAGCCCGGCCGCCACCACATTCAGCGCGACGTACAGCAGACCGAACCGCCGCGTAGTACCCCCACTGTCAGCTGCCATCCACCCACGGTAGGAGCGGGGGCTGACACCTGTCTGTCCCGATGCCGCCCCAACTGGGCAACGAACTCGCTTCAGATGGCGCCGAATTCACCCCGGCCGGCAGCGGCCACGAACGCCTGCCAAGCGGAAGGCTCGAAGCTCAGACGCGGCCCCTGCGGATCCTTGGAGTCACGCACGACACCCGGGTTCGCGTCGTCCACCTCAATGCAGTTGTTGCTCTCGTTGCCACTACTGAAACTGCTCTTACGCCATTGCTCAGTCCGGTGCATTCCCGTAGTCCTCCGCCGCCGATTCGATCAGGGACAGGGACGCCTCCGGCGACAACGCGGCAGCCCTGACCAGATCGTAGGACAGGGCGCATCGGTCGACCAGCGCCGGATCATCAACCAAGGTGCCCGAGTACAGACCCTCGTCATAGGCCGTCGGAGGCGCGTCCTCGAAGGTCATCATGCAAAGCGAGCCCACCATCAGTGCATGAGCGCCGGCAGAATACGGGACGACCTGAATGAGCGCCTTGCGGTTGCGAATCAGCTGCGCAAGGTGGCTCAACTGCCCGGCCATCACCTTCGGTCCGCCGACCGGCCTGCGAAGCACCGCCTCGTCCAGAACCACCCAATACATGGGCGCACTTGCCCTGTCGAGCAACTCAGCGCGCGCCAATCGCGCGGCGACCAAGTCCTCGTTCTCGGCCACGCTCCGAAGCGGCTGAGCAGACTCGAACAACGCACGCGCATAGTCCGGCGTCTGCACCAGGCCGGGCACGAGAAGCGGGGAGAACTCGCTGATCGTCAGCGCAATCGACTGCAGTCCAACCACGTTCACGAAGTAGTCCGCGTACCGCGAGGAGCGCATCACCATCTCGTACACCCGCATGAAGTGCCCTCCTGTCTTGAGCACTTCGTCCAGGCGCTTGGACATGTCCTCCTGCGGGTTGCGGATGGCCACCTCCAACTGCCCGATGTAGGCGCCCGAGCAGAAGACCAGCTTGCCCAGTGCTTCCTGGGTGAGTCCGGCTTCCTCGCGGAGGCGCTTGATCTCGGTGCCCCAGAAGACGCGGGGCGCGAACGACGAGTCGATCTCCTTGGCCATGTGTGCCCACTGTCCCTTCGGCGAGACCCGCTCCAGGGACCCGACAGTAGCCACTGAGCGCGACGCTCGGGGCACAAACGGTAATAGTCCGACAGTCGCACTCACCATGGCGCAGGACACATTCGCTCGTCGACCAGCGGCGGAACCTACGGCTCCAGACGCGGGTCGTCGATGCTGACGGCGACGATCCCGGGCGGATACAGATCCGGCCGGGCCGTCAGGATCAGGTGCTGCTGCGGGCGCACCGGGGTGGGCAGACTCGCGGTGATCGCGTGCGCCAGACCCTGGCCCCCGTAGCCGTCACGGACCATCGTCGCCACCACCACGGCGGTACTCGCGTCCAGCGGCTCGAACTCCACAGAGGGCAGCGCCAGGACCGCGTGCGCCGTCCCCTCGTCCTTGATCTCGGCCTCCACCAGGCACAGCACCGGCACCAACAGATGCCGGAACGTACTGTGCAGGGCGGAGTCCACGATCCGGTGCAGGCGCTGGTGGCCTGCGGCCAGCGCGGACAGGGCGCTGGAATCCAGAACGATCACGCGCTGCGCCTCGGGGCAACCTTGGCGCGCGCATCCGCCGCGGCGATGTCGTAGACCCGCTGCAGGAGGTCGGGGCCCTCGTCCAGCTCGGTGTCGGCGAGCGTCATCCCGAAGTGCTCCCGCAGCAGCCGGCGGCCCTCGGCCACGCGCTCCGCGATCTGCTCCGCGGTGGGCTGCGCCTCCACCAGCAGGGCCACCTGGGCGCCGATCGTGGTGCCGCGGGACGCCGCAAGAGCGGCCAGGCGGTCACGCGTATCAGAGGAAACCTTGATCGTCGCATCAGCCATACCACGATCGTACACCGCTGGTACACCAGTGGTGTACTGATCGGGTTGCCTGCGGAAATGCCGCTGCTCGGCAGCCGGCGCGTCGCCATCGCAACGCCGCGGGGCACCCTGCCGCCGGTTCCCCCGCCGCGGCAACGGAGGCGCCATCCCGGTGCTGGTGAAAAGCGGCGACCGGGCGCCCGGCTGCCCCGGCGTTCTGCTGAGACGAGACAGTCGCACTCCCTGTGACGCAGGACACATCCACTCGCCGATGAGTCCTCCTCCCCGGTCCGGTCCTCTTCACGACACCGCAGCGCAGAGCGAGGGAAGCCGACATGACCCACACCGCCACCACCACCGTGACCGCCTCCACCACCACCGCCGTCACCCCGTCCCGGCAGGCCACCCGGACGCTGCTGGCCGCGGGTGGTCTGGCCGGGCCGCTGTTCCTGACCGTCGGCGTTGCCCAGGGGCTGACCCGGGAGGGGTTCGACTTCTCCCGGAACGCGCTGAGCCAGCTGAGCCAGGGCGACCTCGGCTGGATCCAGCAGGCGTCGTTCCTGCTCACCGGGGGTCTGCTGATCGCGGGGGCGGTCGGCGTGCGCCGTGCTCTCGCGGGTGGGCCAGGCGGGACGTGGGCGCCCCGGCTGCTCGCGCTGTTCGGGGTGTCGTTCCTGGTGAGCGGGGTGTTCGCGGCCGATGCGGGGGCGGGCTTCCCGGCCGGGACGCCGGAGGGGGCGGCGGGGACGATGAGTGCGCACGGCGCCGTCCACATGGCCGCCGGGACGGTCGGCTACCTGGCGCTGTGCGCGCTGTTCCTGGTGCTGGCCCGGCACTTCGCCGCCTCCCGCCGACGCGGCTGGGCGGTGGCCTGCCGGGTGCTGCCGGTGGCGGTGCTGGCCGGGTTCGCCGGGTCGTCGGCGACGGTGCTGGCGTTCACCCTGGGCGCGGGGCTCGGCCTGGCCGCGATCAGCGCGGTTACGTCCCGGCTCTCCTCCTGAGCGGGCAGGGAAACGCCCGACCCCGCCGGACCGGAGGGCCCGACGGGGTCGGAAGGTTCGCAACGGCGCGCGTGGGGGCGGTCAGACGCCGAGCCCCCGCAGCAGCAGGTCCAGCAGCGCGAAGCAGAACAGCGAGATGCCGACGAACCCGTTGGTGGAGAAGAACGCCCGGTTGAGCCGGGACAGGTCGTGCGGCTTCACGATGCTGTGCTCGTACAGGAAGGCCCCGGCGACGACCGCGAGCCCGACCCAGAAGGCGGGCCCGGCCCCGGTGCGGACGGCGTACCAGCCGAGCAGCAGCGTGGTGAGGACGTGGCAGCCGCGGGCGCCCCACACGGCGGCGGGGATGCCGAAGCGGGCCGGCACCGAGCGCACTCCCTCGGCCCGGTCGGACTCGGCGTCCTGGCAGGCGTAGATGAGGTCGAAGCCGCCGATCCAGATGCCGACGGCGAGGCCGAGCACGACCGCGTCCCAGGACCAGGTGCCGGTGACGGCGAGCCAGGCGCCGATCGGGCCCATGGCCTGGGCGAGGCCGAGGATCGCCTGCGGGAAGTCGGTGAACCGCTTGCCGTAGGGGTAGACGACCATCGGGACGACGGCGACGGGGGCGAGGGCCAGGCAGAGCGGGTTGAGCAGGGCCGCCGCGCCGACGAAGACGACGAGGGCGACGGCGGAGCCGGTGTACGCGGTCTTCAGGGAGACGGCGCCGGTGACCAGTTCGCGGCCGGCGGTGCGCGGGTTCCGGGCGTCGAGCTCGCGGTCGATGATCCGGTTGGCGGCCATCGCGAAGGTCCGCAGGCCGACCATGCAGACGGTGACGAGGAACAGTTCGCCCCAGTGCACCCGCTCGTCGGCGAGGAACATCGCGGTGAGGGCGGCGATGTAGGCGAAGGGCAGGGCGAAGACCGAGTGCTCGATCATCACCAGCTTCAGGAAGGACTTGACCTTCCCCGGGGGTACCTCGGGGAGGGCTGCCGCGGTGCTCACAGCCCGTACTCCTTCCAGCGGCTGTCGACCAGGGCGGCGGTGGCCGGGTCGGACTCGACCATCTCGGGCCAGCCGCCGTCGCGGGTGTAGCCCTCCTCGGGGAGCTTGCGGGTGGCGTCGATTCCGGCCTTGCCGCCCCAGAACTGCTGGTAGGAGGCGTGGTCGAGGTGGTCGACGGGGCCTTCGACGACGGTGAGGTCCCGGCTGTAGTCGACGTTGCCGAAGGCCCGCCAGGCGACTTCCTGGTAGTCGTGCACGTCGCAGTCGGCGTCGACCACGATGATCAGCTTGGTCAGCGACATCATGTGGGCGCCCCAGATGGCGTGCATCGTCTTCTGGGCGTGCTTGGGGTACTTCTTGTCGATCGAGACGATCACGCAGTTGTGGAAGCCGCCGGCCTCGGGCAGGTCGTAGTCGACGATGTCCGGGATGATGATCTTCAGCAGCGGCAGGAAGAAGCGCTCGGTGAACTTGCCGAGCGGGCCGTCCTCCGTCGGCGGGCGGCCGACCACGATGGACTGCAGGATCGGGCGGCGGCGCATTGTCACGCAGTCGATCGTCAGGGCCGGGAACGGCTCCTGCGGGGTGTAGAAGCCGGTGTGGTCGCCGAACGGGCCCTCCGGCAGCATCTCGCCGGGCTCCAGCCAGCCCTCCAGGACGACCTCGGCGTCGGCCGGCACCTGCAGCGGGACGGTCTTGCAGTCGACCATGCGCACCCGCTCGCCGGCGACGAACCCGGCGAAGAGGTACTCGTCGATGTCGCCCGGCAGCGGGGCGGTGGCGGCGTAGGTGACGGCGGGCGGGCAGCCGAAGGCGATCGCGACGGGCAGCCGCTCGCCGCGCTTGGCGGCGACCGCGTAGTGGTTGCGGCTGTCCTTGTGGATCTGCCAGTGCATGCCGATGGTCCGCTTGTCGTGCCGCTGGAGGCGGTACAGGCCGAGGTTGCGGATGCCGGTGTCGGGGTCCTTCGTGTGGGTCAGGCCCAGGTTGAAGAACGCACCGCCGTCCTGCGGCCAGGTGAAGAGGGCGGGCAGCCGGTCCAGGTCGACGTCGTCGCCGGTGAGCACGACCTCGTGCACGGGCGCGTCCTTGACCTGCTTCGGCGGCACGTGCGCCATCGAGGCGAGCTTGCCGAAGGCGTCCCGGAAGCCGGTGAAGCCGTGCGGCAGTTCCGGCCGCAGCAGGCCGGAGATCTTGTCGGAGATCTCCTCGGGGCCCTTCAGGCCCAGGGCCTTGGCGAGCCGGCGCTCGGTGCCGAAGACGTTCATCGCCAGCGGCATGTCCGAGCCCTTGACGTTCTCGAAGAGCAGGGCCGGGCCCTTGGCCTTCTGCACCCGGTCGACGATCTCGCCGATCTCCAGGTGGGGGTCCACCTCCGCCTTGATGCGCTTGAGGTCGCCTTCACGGTCGAGTGCCCGCAGGAACGAGCGGAGATCGTCGTATGCCATGCCTGTCAGTATCCGGCACCCGATAGCCTGGCCCGGTCAAGGGGCCCTGTGAAACCACCTTCGCCCAGAAACCCGCCGCCGCCCGGGGGAGATCGCTGCCGTGCTGAGGATTCTGACCGTCGTGCTCCCGCTCGCCCTGTGGGTGTGGGCGTTCATCGACTGCCTGACCACCCCCGAGGACGAGGTGAAGCACCTGCCCAAGGTGGTCTGGGTGATCATCGTGCTGCTGTTCCCGCTGGTCGGCTCGATCGCCTGGCTGGCGGCGGGCAAGCAGCGGGGCGCCGTCCGTCCGGCCGGCGAGGGCGGCGCGCCGGGGTACGGGCGCCCGCAGGGCCGCCCGCTGGCGCCGGACGACGACCCGGAGTTCCTGGCGTCGTTGAAGAAGGACGACAAGCAGCACGAGGAGATGCTCAAGCAGTGGGAGGCGGATCTGCGCCGCCGCGAGGAGGAGCTGCGGGGCGGGGACGAGCCGGAAGACGGCCGCAAGAGCTGACCCCCTCCCCCGGACAGCCCACCTGGAACCATCCAGGTGGGCTGCGCCATTTTTGGTGCTTCCCTACGAGAACCGGGCGCTCTCCGGTCTGCATCGGCGCGGTCACGGTCGGCTCAAGTCGGACCCGAGCCGGACTCCGGGGCCGCCGGGTAGCCTCCGGTGAACCACCTCTGACCTGCACATTTCCAACGCCTTCAGGAATAGGACAACCATCTGATCGGTCGCACTGAGTATTCGAACAGCAACCGTCCGCACAGGGCGGCGAGGGGCGGATTCTGTGCAGCCCTCACAGGTAAACGAACCCGACCTTGTACGGAATCGACGCCGAATCCAGCAGGCAGCCCCTCGTACAGTCATAAGTGAAGAAGTGATTCGCAGCCGGGGGCAGAGCACCAGACGTTGGCTGTCGGACAGTTCCCTCACCCTTGGAGTGGTTCGAGATGACGGTTGTGCATGAGGCGCCGGTCGGCGACCAGATCCCCGAGATCCCGGCCGACGCCCGCGGGCGGGTCGCCGAGCTCCACGAGCTCCGCGAGCAGGTCCGCCGCGGACCGAGCGAGAAGGCCACCGAGGCCCAGCACGCCAAGGGCAAGCTGACCGCCCGCGAGCGCATCGAGCTGCTGCTCGACGAGGGCTCCTTCCACGAGGTCGAGCCGCTGCGCCGGCACCGCGCCACCGGCTTCGGCCTGGAGGCCAAGAAGCCGCACACCGACGGCGTCATCGTCGGCTGGGGCACCGTGCACGGCCGGACGGTCTTCACCTACGCGCACGACTTCCGGATCTTCGGCGGCGCGCTCGGCGAGGCCCACGCGCAGAAGATCCACAAGATCATGGACATGGCCATCGCGGCCGGTGCCCCGCTGGTCTCCCTCAACGACGGCGCCGGCGCCCGCATCCAGGAGGGCGTCACCGCCCTGGCCGGCTACGGCGGCATCTTCCAGCGCAACACCCGGGCCTCCGGCGTCATCCCGCAGATCTCCGTGATGCTCGGCCCGTGCGCCGGCGGCGCCGCGTACTCGCCCGCGCTCACCGACTTCATCTTCATGGTCCGCGAGACCTCGCAGATGTTCATCACCGGCCCGGACGTCGTGCAGGCCGTCACCGGCGAGAAGATCACCCAGAACGGGCTCGGCGGCGCCGACGTCCACTCCGGCGTCTCCGGCGTGGCCCACTTCGCCTACGACGACGAGCAGTCCTGCATCGAGGAGGTCCGCTACCTCCTCTCGCTGCTGCCGCAGAACAACCGCGAGATGCCGCCGTCCGTCGTCAGCGACGACCCGGTCGAGCGCCGCAACGACGAGCTGCTCGACCTGGTGCCCGCCGACGGCAACCGCCCGTACGACATGCGCAAGGTGATCGAGGAGATCGTCGACCACGGCGAGTACCTCGAGGTCCACGAGCGCTGGGCCACCAACGTGCTCTGCGTGCTCGCCCGGATCGACGGCCACGTCACCGGCATCATCGCCAACCAGCCGCAGTCGCTGGCCGGCGTCCTCGACATCAACGCCAGCGAGAAGGCCGCGCGCTTCGTCCAGATGTGCGACGCCTTCAACATCCCGCTGGTCACCATGCTCGACGTGCCCGGCTTCCTGCCCGGCGTCGACCAGGAGCACGACGGCATCATCCGGCACGGCGCCAAGCTGCTGTACGCGTACTGCAACGCCACCGTGCCGCGCATCCAGCTGATCCTGCGCAAGGCGTACGGCGGCGCGTACATCGTGATGGACTCCCGCTCCATCGGCGCCGACCTCTCGTACGCCTGGCCGACCAACGAGATCGCCGTCATGGGCGCCGAGGGCGCCGCCAACGTGATCTTCCGCCGCGACATCAACGGCGCCGAGGACCCCGACGCCATGCGGGCCCAGAAGATCAAGGAGTACAAGACCGAGCTGATGCACCCGTACTACGCGGCCGAGCGCGGTCTCGTGGACGACGTCATCGACCCGGCCGAGACCCGGCAGGTGCTGGCCTCCGCGCTCGCGATGCTGCGCACCAAGCACGCCGACCTGCCCAGCCGCAAGCACGGCAACCCGCCGATGTAGCACCGCAGTCCAGCCGCACGCTCACCGCATACGACACCGGGGGAGAAACCGAAGGCCATGACCGACTCCGCGCACCAACCGCTCGTCCGCATCGTCCGCGGCTCGCTGAGCGACGAGGAACTCGCCGCCCTGACCGCCGTCCTGGCGGCCCGCGCCGCCGCCGCCCAGCTGGCCGCCGCCGCAGCCGCCCCGATCGAGCCGATCGCCAACTGGCAGCGTCTGGAGCGCCGTCCGGCGTACTTCTCCCCGTTCAGCTGGCAGCAGGCCGCCTGACCGGCGCGCGCCACCCGGCGTACGGCCGGCCACCCCCGGGGTGGCCGGCCG
>NZ_JBSGXP010000064.1:0-43417 GCF_053610105.1 Kitasatospora sp. NPDC054939
GAGGTCGAGCGTGCCGGTGTGGTGGGCGGCGGCCACCCCCACGGTGTGCGGCAGCGCGCCGCCCGGGGGGCGGCGCCGGGGGGGGGGGCCCGCCCCCCGGGGGGGGGGCGCGCGGACCGGGGGGTGCGGCGTAGGATCGTCCGTCCGCCCGATCCCGGGGGCCCGCCCCCGGGGACACCGCCGCAACCGACGAGGCCATGCACAGCAACACGGAAACCGCCACCGCCGCCGATTCCGAGACCGTCCGCGACCGCGAGGTCGCCGGGGAACAGCGCCACCTCGACACCGTCTACCACCGGCTGGAGGAGAAGCTCGCCGAGGCCGAGTACATCCTTGAGGACGCCGCCAAGCGGGTCCACGTCGGCACCCCCGGCGCGCTCGCCGAGCGCGACGCCCAGGTCTACCGGGCCGGCGCGCACCTGCAGCGGCTCAACAACGAGTTCGAGGACTTCCTCTTCGGCCGGATCGACCTGCAGCAGGCCGACGCGCCGGAGGAGCACGGGATCCCCTCCGACACCCCGCTCGACCCCGCCGACCCGGCCGTCGCCGAGACCCTGCACATCGGCCGGCTCGGCGTACTGGACGCCGAGTACGGCCCGCTGGTGATCGACTGGCGGGCCCCGGCCGCCGCCCCGTTCTACCGGGCCACCCCGCTGGAGCCCGGCCGGGTGGTCCGCCGCCGGGTCATCCGCTCCAAGGGCCGCCGGGTGATCGGCGTCGAGGACGACCTGCTGCGCCCCGACCTCACCCCCACCCTGGACGGCCGGGAGCTGGCCGTGGTCGGCGACGGCGCGCTGATGGCCTCGCTCGGGCGGGCCCGCAGCCACTCGATGCGCGACATCGTCTCGTCCATCCAGAAGGAGCAGGACGAGGTCATCCGGGCCGCCGCGGCCGGCGCCACGCTGGTCACCGGCGGCCCCGGCACCGGCAAGACCGCGGTGGCCCTGCACCGCGCGGCGTTCCTGCTGTACCAGGACCGCCGCCGCTACGCCGGGGGCATCCTGGTGGTCTCCCCGACCCCGCTGCTGGTCTCGTACACCGAGGGCGTGCTGCCCTCGCTCGGCGAGGAGGGCCAGGTCGCGATCCGCGCGGTCGGCTCGCTGGTGGACGGCATCGAGGCGGCCACCTACGACACCCCGGAGGCGGCCCGGATCAAGGGCTCGGCCCGGATGGTGCAGCTGCTGCGCCGGGCGGCGCGGGCGGCGCTGGAGCTGGGGGCCCCGCAGGAGCTCAAGGTGGTGGCCCGCGGCGAGGTGCTGCGGCTGGACGCGGGCCGGCTGAAGGCCGTGCGCGGCAACGTGGTGGGCTCCGGCGGCACCCCGCTGAACCTGCTGCGCCCGCGCGCCCGCCGGCTGCTGCTGGACGCCCTCTGGCAGGAGGCCACCCGGCACCTGCCGCGGCCGTCCGACCACTACGCGCGCGAGCAGCGCCAGGAGGAGAAGGAGTCGTTCGACGAGTACGTCTCGGACGAGCAGCCCTTCCTGGACTTCCTGGACGCCTGGTGGCCCGCGGTCACCCCGCGCCGGGTGCTCGGCACGCTGAAGCGCACCCGGCACACCAACCGGATCGCCCGCCGCGCCGTCACCCCGGACGAGGCGCGGGTGCTGGCCGAGTCCTGGCGCCGCCTGACCGAGCACGGCGAGGGCGCGCTGTCGCCGCACGACGTGGCGCTGGTCGACGAGCTGCAGGTGCTGCTCGGCGAGCCGGCCCGCCCCAAGGTGCGCGAGGTGGACGCGGTCGACCTGCTGAGCGGGCTGGACGAGGTCACCACCTACGCCGACCGCACCGCCCGCCAGCGCGAGAAGGTGCCGGTGGAGCGCACCGAGTACGCGCACATCATCGTGGACGAGGCGCAGGACCTCACCCCGATGCAGTGGCGGATGATCGGCCGGCGCGCCCGGATGGCCACCTGGACCATCGTGGGCGACCCGGCGCAGTCCTCCTGGCCGTTCCCGGCGGAGGCGCAGGCCGCGCTGGACGAGGTGCTGTCCGGCAAGCCGCGCCGCCGCCACACGCTGACCGTGAACTACCGCAACCCGGCCGAGATCGCCGAGGTGGCCGCCAAGGTGCTGGCGCTGGCCGCCCCGGGCACCCCCTCGCCGAGCGCGGTGCGCCGGGTGGGCGTGGAGCCGCGCTTCGCGGCCGTCGCGGACCCGTCCGCGGAGGCGTTCGGCGCGGCGGCCAGGGCGGAGCTGGAGCGGCTGCTGGCGGAGGTGGACGGCACCGTGGCGGTGGTCGTCCCGATGGAGCGGCGGGCCGAGGCCGCGCGCTGGATCGAGGGCCTGGGCCCGCGGGCGGTGGCGCTGGGCAGCCTGGAGGCGAAGGGCCTGGAGTACGACGCGACGGTGGTCGCCGACCCGACCGGCATCGCGGGGGAGTCCGAGGCGGGCCTGCGGGTGCTGTACGTGGCGCTGACCCGGGCCACCCAGCGGCTGACCGTGCTCTCCGGCCCGGACGACCTCCCGGACGCCGCCGGGGTGCCCGCGCTGCTGCACGGCTGAGGCGGTCGGTCGGCCGTCCGGCGCGGGCCCCGCGCCGGACCGGCTGACGCCGCGTCGGACGCCGAAGGCCCCTCACCGACCGGTGAGGGGCCTCCATGTGACGCTTATGACACCGACCCGCCATGCTCGCCTCGCGGCAAGTGGTCCCTCGAAGGGACGAAGGTTGGGCCCGGGGGCTTGGATCGAGCCGGTGCCTTGTCCAATGTAACGCATCGGCCCGCAGGGGCAAGAAAGCCGACCGCGTCTTGTGGGTTCCGCACACTCAATGAACGTTATTTCTGGCTACCCCTTGGTAGGTGCGACGATCGAGGTCTAGCATGCGCTGCGCAGGGGCTTCAACAAACTGTTGAACCACTTGGCATGCGGACCCCCTCACACCTACCCCAGTGGACCGGAAGAAGGACGTCGATGGCGACGGTGCCCAGTGTCTCGAACTCGATCACGGTGCGGCTGGAGGTCCCGGCCCGGGGCAACGCCGTCAGTGCGATCACCACGGCCGTCGAGTCCTCCGGCGGTTCGGTCACCGGCCTGGACGTCACCGCCTCCGGCCTGGAGGCGCTGCGCATCGACGTGACGGTCGCCGCCTCCTCGGTGGCGCACGGCGAGGAGATCGTCGAGAAGCTCCGCACCATCGACGGCGTCGCGATCGGCAAGGTCTCCGACCGTACCTTCCTGATGCACCTCGGCGGCAAGATCGAGATGTCCTCGAAGCTGCCGATCCGCAACCGCGACGACCTCAGCATGATCTACACCCCGGGTGTCGCCCGGGTCTGCCTGGCGATCGCGGAGAACCCCGAGGACGCCCGCCGGCTCACCATCAAGCGCAACAGCGTCGCCGTGGTCACCGACGGCTCCGCGGTGCTGGGCCTGGGCAACATCGGCCCGGCGGCGGCCCTGCCGGTCATGGAGGGCAAGGCGGCCCTGTTCAAGCGCTTCGCCGGCATCGACGCCTGGCCGATCTGCCTGGACACCCAGGACACCGACGAGATCGTCGCCATCGTCAAGGCGATCGCCCCCGGCTTCGCGGGCATCAACCTGGAGGACATCTCCGCGCCGCGCTGCTTCGAGATCGAGGCCCGGCTGCGCGAGGCGCTGGACATCCCGGTCTTCCACGACGACCAGCACGGCACCGCGATCGTGGTGCTGGCCGCGCTCACCAACGCGCTCAAGGTGGTCGGCAAGGACATCGGCGACATCCGGGTGGTGATGTCGGGCGCCGGCGCCGCCGGTACCGCGATCCTCAAGCTGCTGCTGGCGGCCGGCGTCGAGCACGCCACCGTGGCCGACGTGCGCGGCGTGGTCCACCAGGGCCGCGACGACCTCAACGAGTCGCTGCGCTGGATCGCCGAGCACACCAACCGCTCGGGCCGCACCGGCAGCCTCAAGGAGGCCGTGGCGGGCGCGGACGTCTTCATCGGCGTCTCCGCCCCGAACGTGCTGGACGGCGACGACCTGGCCACCATGGCCGAGAACGCCGTCGTCTTCGCGCTGGCCAACCCGGACCCGGAGGTCGACCCGGCGATCGCCCGCCAGACCGCCGCGGTGGTCGCCACCGGCCGCAGCGACTTCCCGAACCAGATCAACAACGTGCTGGTCTTCCCGGGCGTCTTCCGCGGCCTGCTGGACGCGCAGAGCCGGACGGTCAACACCGAGATGATGATCGCCGCCGCCCGGGCGCTGGCCACCACGGTCGCGGCCGACGAGCTGAACGCGAACTACATCATCCCGAGCGTCTTCCACAAGGACGTCGCCAAGACCGTCGCCGCCGCGGTGCGCGGGGCGGCGCTGGCCGCCGTCCAGGAGGCGCCGGCGCCGGCCCGCCCGACCCCGGGCATCGTCGGCACCCTCGACACCGGCTCCTTCCCCGCCGTCAGCCTCTGAGGAACCGACACCTGCGGCGCCCCGGGCGGCCGCCGTCAAGCCCCGACGGCGTGTCGCCCGGTGTGTCGCGGAGTGGCGTGCGGATCGGTCAAATGACCGATTAGCGCCCATACCCGGCCATCCCCGCCCCGAACCCTTGCGACACAAGGGCGAGGGGCGTGTTTGGGCTTGTCGTGCCTAGGGCGTACGGTAGCCCTGCACGGGGCAGGCGTGTCCGACAAGTACGGAACGTCCCCCTGGCCTTCCGGCGTGTCGTCCCGACCGCCGCCCGCGCCGGTCCGCCGGAGCCGACGGAGCGTCACACCTCCGGCGGGCGGGCGTTGTTCGGGCCGCGACCGCCGGGGCCCGATTGGCTTTCTCGGGGCCGGTCGGGGCAGGATTCGTATCCAGGCAGGCAGGCGGGCCTTCGCGGCACCGCGCGCGGCACGGGGTACGAACCCGGCCCGCGACCACGCATTGCCTGAATGAGCATCGTGTGCGGACCAGCGGCCCGGCCGGGTTCCCCCGGGAGGGACGACCGATGGGCCCCCGCACACCGCAAGCGAACAGACCACAGGAGTACACATGAACCGCAGTGAGCTGGTGGCCGCGCTGTCCGAGCGCGCCGAGGTGACCCGCAAGGACGCCGACGCCGTTCTGGCCGCCTTCGCCGAGATCGTCGGCGAGGTCGTCGCCAAGGGCGACGAGAAGGTCACCATCCCCGGTTTCCTGACCTTCGAGCGCACCCACCGCGCTGCCCGCACCGCCCGCAACCCGCAGACCGGCGAGCCGATCCAGATCGCCGCCGGCTACAGCGCCAAGGTCAGCGCGGGCTCCAAGCTCAAGGAAGCCGCCAAGGGCGCCTGAGTCACCCCTTGAACGCCGAGAGGCCGGGTCCCCCCGAGGGGGCCCGGCCTCTCGCCGTTGCGCGGCGGGCCGCCGGTCAGGCGGTGACCAGCTCGCCGCTGGGGCGCTCGCTGGGCAGCTCGACGTGGGCGCCGAGGTCGCGCAGCTTCTCCATGAAGTTCTCGTAGCCGCGGTTGATCAGGTCGATGCCGTGCACGGTCGAGGTGCCCTCGGCCGCCAGCGCCGCGATCAGGTACGAGAAGCCGCCGCGCAGGTCCGGGATGACCAGCTCGGAGCCGATCAGCTTGGACGGGCCGGAGACGACCGCCGAGTGCAGGAAGTTGCGGGCGCCGAAGCGGCACGGGGTGGCGCCCAGGCACTCGCGGTACAGCTGGATGTGCGCGCCCATCTGGTTCAGCGCGCCGGTGAAGCCGAGCCGCGACTCGTACACCGTCTCGTGGACGATGGACAGGCCGGTGGCCTGGGTCAGGGCGACGACCAGCGGCTGCTGCCAGTCGGTCTGGAAGCCGGGGTGGACGTCGGTCTCCAGGGCGATCGCCTTGAGCTCGCCGCCGGGGTGCCAGAAGCGGATGCCCTCGTCGTCCACCTCGAAGGCGCCGCCGACCTTCCGGAAGGTGTTGAGGAAGGTCATCATCTCCAGCTGGCGGGCGCCGCGGACGTAGATGTCGCCCTTGGTGGCGAGCGCCGCGCAGGCCCAGGAGGCCGACTCCAGGCGGTCCGGCAGGGCGCGGTGGTTGTAGCCCGAGAGCTCGTCCACACCGGTGATCAGGATGGTGCGGTCGGTGCCCATCGAGATGATCGCGCCCATCTTCTGCAGCACGCAGATCAGGTCGACGATCTCCGGCTCGATGGCCGCGTTGCGCAGCTCGGTGACGCCCTCGGCGAGGACGGCGGTGAGCAGGACCTGCTCGGTGGCGCCGACCGAGGGGTACGGCAGCTCGATCCGGGTGCCGCGCAGGCGCTGCGGGGCGACCAGATAGGTGCCCTGGGGGTGCTTCTCGATGGTGGCGCCGAACTGGCGGAGTACCTCGAAGTGGAAGTCGACCGGACGGCCGCCGATGTCGCAGCCGCCCAGGCCCGGGATGAACGCGTGGCCGATCCGGTGCAGCAGCGGGCCGCAGAACAGGATCGGGATCCGCGAGGAGCCGGCGTGCGCGTCGATGTCCGCCACGTTGGCGCTCTCGACGTGCGAGGGGTCGAGGATCAGCTCGCCGTCCTCGTCGCCGGAGCGGACGGTGACGCCGTGCAGCTGGAGCAGGCCGCGGACCACCTTGACGTCGCGGATGTCCGGGACGTTGCGCAGTCTGCTGGGGCCCTGCCCGAGGAGGGCGGCGACCATGGCCTTGGGGACCAGGTTCTTCGCACCACGGACGCGGATCTCGCCTTCGAGCGGGTTTCCGCCGTGGACCAGCAGGACGTCGTCGGTCATCGTTCTCGCAATCCGGGGTGCTGGAGGAGGGGGTGGAGGGCTCGTCGAGGAGCCGCGGTGGCCGGGTTGTCCGGGCGCGTCCGTGCCCGGGCGTGACCGAGTCAGCACCGTATGAGGGCGTCCACCATCAGTAGATGGTAGTAGGCGTCCGGGTGGTTCCCGTGTGCCTCTCCCGTGATGGTGCTCTCTCCGGGTGCCGACACGCCCGCCGATGCGTCCGTACGGGTGTTCGTGCGGTGCCGTCGGACCCCCGGAGGGCGGAGTCTGTGTTGCGGTGCCCACCCGCGGGGGATCTGCGGGATCATGTGAGGCATGACCGCGGCCAACTCGCACGGCGGCCGGTCCCACACCGGCCGATTGCTCGTGGCGACCCCCGTGCTCACCGACCCCAATTTCGCGCGGGCGGTGGTGCTGCTCCTCGACCACGACGCCGAGGGGGCGCTCGGGGTCGTGCTCAACCGGCCCACGCCGGTGGAGGTGGGCAGCGTACTCGACGGGTGGAACGTCCTGGTCGGGCAGCCGCCCGTGGTGTTCCAGGGCGGACCGGTGGCGCTGGACTCGGCGCTCGGGCTGGCCGTCGCGCCGGGGGAGCCCGGCACCGGCGAACCGCTGGGCTGGCGGCGGGTGCACGGGGCGATCGGGCTGGTCGACCTGGAGGCGCCGCCCGAGGTGCTGGCCGGCGAGCTGGGCAGCCTGCGGATCTTCGCCGGGTACGCGGGCTGGTCGCCCGGGCAGCTGGAGACGGAGATCGACAGCGGCGCCTGGTACCTGGTCGACTGCGAGCCGGGGGATATCTCCAGTCCGGAGCCGGAGCGGCTGTGGCGCTCGGTGCTGCGCCGCCAGCGCTCCCCACTGGCGCTGCTCGCGACGTACCCGGACGACCCCACCATGAACTGAGCTGCGGGGGGCCGCCGCGGCGGCACTGGCCCGCTTTCCCGGAGCGCCCATAGACTTGGCACCCATGAGCACTCTTGAGCCCGAGCGCGGCCTCGGCACCGGCACCCTGGTCGAGCCCGTCCCGCAGGTGTCCAACGGGGACGGCGACCACGAGCGCTTCGCGCACTACGTCCAGAAGGACAAGATCATGGAGAGCGCGCTCTCCGGGTCCCCCGTGGTGGCGCTCTGCGGCAAGGTCTGGGTGCCCGGGCGCGACCCGAAGAAGTACCCGGTCTGTCCGATGTGCAAGGAGATCTACGACGGCATCGGCAAGCCGCAGGACGGCAAGGGCGGCGACAAGCAGTAGCCCGCCGGCGGCCGGACCCGCCGCACCGGACGGTCGTGCGCGCGACCGTTTTGCACTGCGGACCATTGTGGTGATTGGTCTATGCCAGTCGGTCGCGGCGGGGGCAGGATGACCGGATGGACCTCATTCCGGCACCCCAGGGTTTCGTCCGCCTCCCGGACGAGGACTTCGCCCTCGACCACACCACGACCCTCACCGCCGCGCCGGCCCTGGCCAGCGCCGAGCGGTGGCTGCGCGCCTCGCTGAGCGCCGCGACCGGCCTGCCGCTGGCGCCGGGCCGCCCGGGCGGGGGCATCGAACTGGTCCACGACGCGGCGCTGGCCGCCGAGGCGTACCGGATCGCGGTGCGCCGCGGGCACGCGGTCGTCACCGCCGGCGGTCCGGCCGGTGCGATCTGGGGCGCCCAGACCCTGCGCCAGCTGCTCGGCCCCGACGCCTTCCGCCGCGCCCCGCTGCGCCGCGACGGCTGGGTCCTGCCCGGCGCCGACATCGAGGACGCCCCCCGGTTCGGCTGGCGCGGCGCCCTGCTCGACGTCGCCCGGCACTTCCTGCCCAAGTCGGACGTGCTGCGCTTCGTCGACCTGCTGGCCGCGCACAAGCTCAACGTGCTGCACCTGCACCTGACCGACGACCAGGGCTGGCGGGTGGAGATCAAGCGCTACCCGAGGCTCACCGAGGTCGGCTCCTGGCGCGAGCGCTCGATGGTCGGCTACCGGCTCGGCGAGCGCCGCGACGACCGCCCGCACGGGGGCCACTACACCCAGGACGACCTGCGCGAGATCGTCGCGTACGCCGCCGAGCGGGCCGTCACGGTGGTGCCGGAGATCGACCTGCCCGGCCACAACCAGGCCGCCATCGCCGCCTACCCCGAGCTCGGCAACACCGACGTGGTGGACACCGCCGCGCTCGGCGTCTGGACCGACTGGGGCGTCAGCCGCAACGTCCTCAACCCCTCCGAGGCGACCCTGCGGTTCTACGAGGGCGTGCTGGAGGAGGTCCTGGAGCTCTTCCCGTCCGAGTTCGTCCACCTCGGCGGCGACGAGTGCCCCAAGGAGCAGTGGAAGGACAGCCCGGCCGCGCAGGCGCGGATCCGCGAACTGGGGCTGGCGAACGAGGACGAGCTGCAGAGCCACGTCATCCGGCACTTCGACCGCTGGCTCGCCGAGCGCGGGCGCCGGCTGATCGGCTGGGACGAGATCCTGGAGGGCGGCCTCGCCCCCGGGGCGGCGGTCTCCTCCTGGCGCGGCTTCGGCGGCGGGATCGCCGCCGCGCAGGCCGGGCACGACGTGGTGATGTGCCCCGAGCAGCACGTCTACCTGGACCACCGGCAGGCGGACGGACCGGACGAGCCGATCCCGGTCGGCTTCGTGCGCACCCTGGAGGACGTCTACCGGTTCGAACCGGTGCCGGCCCAGCTGGACGGGGACGCGGCCCGGCGGGTCATCGGCACCCAGGCCAACCTGTGGTCCGAGTTCACGGACAGCGCCCGCGACGTCGACTACCGGGCCTTCCCCCGGCTCGCCGCGTTCTGCGAGGTCGCCTGGTCGGCGCTGCCCGCCGATCCCGCCGCGCGCGACTGGGCCGGGTTCGAGCGGCGGCTGGGCACCCACCTGGCCCGGCTGGACGCGCTCGGGGTGGAGTACCGGCCGACCGCCGGGCCGCACCCGTGGCAGAAGTGGCCCGGGGTGGCCGGCCGGCCGCTGGACGGTCCGCCGCCGGCGGTCTGAGCCCCGGGCGCCCGTCCGTACGAGCCCTTGTCGCCCGTCCGTCCGAGCCCCGGCCGCCTGGTCGGCCGTCGGTCGCGCCGGCCGGACGGACCGGAGGACGGCCGCCGCGGTGCGCCCGGGGGCGTGCGCCGAGCGCGCCCCTGGCGTACCCCGGGAACTTCCCGGTGGTCATCGGACGTCAAGAACAGATGAACATCTGCTGCGATTCGGCTTGAACCGGGGCAGATACCGCCCGGTATCCGTCCCAATCGGGCAGTCCCGTTCACCGGCCCCGAAATGATCATCGAGCATTGTGTGCCAGAGTTGCCCAACCCGGCCCGATCGCCCGTACCCTACGGGCCAGGCCGGGCTGCCGACGCGGACACCTCGGCCGAAGGCCGCGGGCGGCAGGCGATCGATGAGCAAGTGGAGCACGGTGGGACCCAGGTGAACCGGACGATCATGCTGCCGGCCTCCCTCGACGAGGCCGTCGACGCGCTGGGCGCCACCCCGGCCGCAGTACCCGTGGCCGGCGCCACCGACCTGATGGAGGCCGTCAACGCCGGCCGGCTGCGCCCCGCCGCCCTGATCGGCCTCGGCCGCATCACCGAACTCAGAGGCTGGCGCTACGAGGACGGCGGCACCGCCGTGCTCGGCGCCGGGCTCACCCACGCCCGGATGGACCGGCCCGACTTCGCCGCGCTCATCCCCGCCCTCGCCGACGCCGCCCGCACCGCGGGCCCGCCGCAGGTGCGCAACGTCGGCACCCTCGGCGGCAACATCGTCACCGCCGCCCCCACCGGCGACACCCTCCCGGTGCTCGCCGCCCTGGAGGCCACCGTCACCCTGGCCCGGGCCGGCGCCACCCGCGAGGTCCCGGTCAGCCACCTGCTCACCGGCCTCGACCCGCTTCGCCCCGGCGAACTCCTCACCTGGGTGCGGGTCCCGCTGCTGCACGCCCCGCAGGTCTTCCTCAAGTCCACCGGCCGCAGCGGCCCGGCCCGCGCCACCGCCTCCGTCGCCCTCGTCCTCGACCCGGCCCGGCGCGCCGTGCGCTGCGCCGTCGGCGCCGTCGCCCCGGTACCGCTGCGCCCGCTGGAGGCCGAGGCCTGGGTGGCCGGCTGCATCGACTGGGACGGTTCGCGGGAGATCGACCCCGCCGCGACCGCCGCCTTCGGCGAGTACGTGGCCGCCGCCTGCATCCCCGACAACTACGGCGCCGAAGGCTCCTGGGAGGCCGTCACCGAGGGGCCGAGCGCCGCCGCCGTCCGGCTGCGGCGTACCGTGGCGGTGCTGGCCCGCCGGGCACTGGGAAGGGCGCTGAAGTGAGCACAGACCCCATCGAGACGCTGGACGCGGCTCCGCTCGACCACGCCCCGCACGTCACCCGCGAACTGCGCCCCACCGCCTCGTACACGCTGCGGGTCAACGGCTTCGAACGGCCCGTCGCCGACGCCTGGATCGGCGAGAGCCTGCTGTACGTGCTGCGCGAGCGGCTCGGCCTGGCCGGCGCCAAGGACGGCTGCGAACAGGGCGAGTGCGGCGCCTGCTCGGTGCAGGTCGACGGCCAGCTGGTGGCCGGCTGCCTGGTGCCCGCCGCGCTCGCCGCCGACAGCGAGATCGCCACCGTCGAGGGGCTGTCCTCCGCGGGCGGCGCCAGCGACGTCCAGCAGGCCCTGGCCGACTCCGGCGCCGTGCAGTGCGGCTACTGCACGCCCGGCATGGCGATGGCCGTCCACGACCTGCTGCAGCGCAACCACCGGCCGAGCGACGTCGAGGCCCGGCAGGCGCTCTGCGGCAACCTCTGCCGCTGCACCGGCTACCGGGGGGTGCTCGCCGCCGTCCAGAGCATCGCCGACGCCCGGGCGCTGGAGGCCGAGGAGGCGGGGGAGGCACTCGCCGGGGATGCGGCGGCCGGAGCCGCAGCCGGAGCGGCCGGCGCCGGGCAGGCGGAGCAGCCGCAGACCGCCGCGGACCCGCAGGCCACCGGCGAGCTGCCGGTGTACGAGGACGCCTGGATCGAGCACGTCCCGCAGCCGGCCCCCGCACCGCAGGCCGCACCGCAGCCGCCGGCCGAGGAGGCCGCGCCCGCCGCAGCCCCGTACGGCACCGCCGACGGCCAGGGCGGCGGCTACGACACCGGCGTGTACGACACCGGTGCGCTGCTCGGCCCCGACGCGCTGCACGACACCACCGTGCTCGCACCGATCCGGGACACCGCCGACCCGGCCGCGCAGGGCGTCCCCGCCCACGGCATCCCCGCGCAGCCCGGGCCCGAGCAGGGCTACTACCCCGAGCAGCAGTACTACCCGCCGACCACGCCCGCGCACGGCACCTACCTCCCCGGCGGGCCCGGCGCCGGCTACCCGCAGCCCGGCTACGACGCCGCCACCGCGTACGACGGCCCGGTCTACGAGCCGACCCCCGCCCACGGCACCCCGCTCGACGGCGGGCCGTTCCCGGGCGGGCAGTTCGAGGACCCGGCCTTCGCCGGCCGGGGCTTCGAGCAGCCGGGCTTCGAGAACCAGGGCTACGACGGCCAGGTGTACGAGACCCCGGTCTACGAGGGCCAGGGCTTCGAGCAGCAGGGCTACGACGGCCAGGTGTACGAGGGCCAGGGCTTCCCCGGCCAGACCCCCGGCACGCCCTACGTCCCCACGCCCCCGCACGGCACCCCGGTCGACGGCACCGCCGCCGCCGGCGTACCGTACGGCGCCACCCCCGCCCACGGCATCCGGCTCCCCGAGGACGACCACGCATCATGACCTCGCCGACCGACATCGCGTCAACGAACCAGCAGCAGGACGGCGGCGAGGACGGCGCACCGGAGCCGTACGGTCTCGGCAGCTCGCCGCTGCGCAGCGACGCCCTCCCCAAGGCGCTCGGCATCTACCCGTACGCCGCCGACCTGTGGGCCGAGGGCCTGCTCTGGGGCGCGGTGCTGCGCTCGCCGCACCCGCGCGCCCGGATCGCCTCGATCGACACCTCGGCCGCGCTCGCCCTGCCCGGCGTGCACGCCGTCGTCACCGCCGCCGACCTGCCGCCCGGCCCGGACGGCAGCCCCGACGGCGCCCCGGGCGGGCCCATCGTGGCCGACCGGCCGGTGCTGGCCGCCGGCGAGGTGCGCCACCACGGCGAACCGGTGGCCGCCGTCGCCGCCGACCACCCGGACACCGCGCGGCTGGCCGTCGGGCTGATCGAGGTCGAGTACGAGCTGCTGGAGCCGGTCACCGACCCCGAGCAGGCGTTCACCGCGCCCCCGCTACACCCGGACGGCAACCTCTTCCGCCACCTGCCGCTGCGCACCGGCGACCCGGAGGCGGCCGGCGAGATCGTCGTCGAGGGCCTCTACCAGGTCGGCCGGCAGGACCCGGCGCCGCTCGGCGCCGAGGCCGGCCTCGCGGTGCCCCGCCCGGACGGCGGGGTCGAACTGCACCTGTCCTCCACCGACCCGCACGGCGACCGCGACCGCACCGCCGCCTGCCTCGGCCTGGAGCCGGACCGGGTCCGCCTGGTGGTCACCGGCGTGCCCGGCGCCACCTCCGACCGGGAAGACCTCTCCTTCCAGGTCACCCTGGCGCTGCTGGCGCTGCGCACCGGCCGGCCGGTGAAGATGACCCTCACCCGCGAGGAGTCCTTCCACACCCACACCTCCCGCCACCCGGCGCTGCTGCGCTACCGCCACCACGCCGACGCCGAGGGCCGGCTGGTCAAGGTCGAGGCGCAGATTCTGCTGGACGGCGGCGCCTACGCGGACGTCTCGGCCGAGGCGCTGGCCGCCGCGACCGCCTTCTCGGTCGGCCCGTACGTCTGCCCGAACGTCTTCGTCGACGCCTGGGCGGTGCGCACCAACAACCCGCCGGCCGGCCGGATGCGCGGCGAGGGCGCCCTGCAGGCCTGCTTCGCCTACGAGTCGCAGCTCGACCAGCTGGCCGCCCGGGTGGGCGTCGACCCGGTGGAGATCCGCCGCCGCAACGCCATGGCCACCGGCGACCCGATGCCCACCGGACAGGCCGTCACCTGCCCGGCCCCGGTGGCCGCGCTGCTGGACGCCGTCGCCGAGGAACCGCTGCCCGCCCTGCCGGTGGACGACCCGGACGCCGAGTGGCTGCTGCCGGGTGGTCCCGGCGGGGCCGGCGACCCGGGCGCGGTGCGCCGCGGGATCGGCTACGCGGTCGGCATGGTGCACATGCTGGGCGCCGAGGGCGAGGACGAGGTCTCCACCGCGACCGTCCGGGTCAGCGGCGACCACGCCACGGTGATCTGCGCGGCCGTCGACTCGGGCCAGGGCTTCGCCACCCTCGCCCGGCAGATCGTGCAGAGCGTGCTGGGCGTCAGCGAGGTCTACATCGCGCCGGTCGACAGCGACCAGTCGATCGCCGGGCCCTCCGCCCGCGGCCGGCACACCTGGGTCTCCGGCGGTGCGGTCGAGCGGGCCGCGCTGATGGTCCGCCACCAGCTGCTGCAGCCGATCGCCGCGAACTTCGGGATGTCGGTGGAGCTGTTGCAGATCGCCGACGGCAAGATCACCTCCTACGACGGGGTGCTCGGCATGCCGGTCGCCGAGGCGCTGGAGGGCAAGGAGCTCTGGGCCACCGCCCAGTGCCGCCCGCACCCGACCGAGCCGCTGGACGAGGCCGGGCAGGGCGACGCCTTCGTCTCGATCGCGTTCTGCGCGATGCGGGCCGTGGTGGACGTCGACATCGAGCTCGGCGCGGTCCGGGTGGTGGACGTCACCGTCGCCCAGGACGTCGGCCGGGCGCTCAACCCGCGTCAGATCGAGGACCGGATCGAGGCCGGGGTCGCGCACGGCGTCGGCCTGGCGCTGCTGGAGGAGCTGCGTACCGACGGCGGCCTGCTGGTCAACCCGTCGCTGACCGGCTACCGGCTGCCGACCTCGCTGGACACCCCCGAGGTGCGGATCGCCGCGCTGCTGGAGGAGCGCGACGTGGTCGCCACCTTCGGGGCCAAGGCGGTCGGCGCCGTCCCCGCGGTGGTCGCGCCCGCGGCCGTCGCCGCCGCCGTCCGCGCCGCCACCGGCCTGCCGGTCGGCCGCCTGCCGATCCGCCCCGAGGACGCCGTCACCGGCTGAGCCCGGCCGGGCGGCGGGCCCGCGCCCGCCGTCCGGACGTCCGGATGTCCGCCGGAATCGCCCCGGAATTCCTCGGGGGAATCCGGCGGATTGCTCGGGGAAATGCATGACGAATTGCCGGGCGGCGCCATTCGGGCGCCGACCGGCAATTCGTTCCTGTGGAGGCCATGACGGGAATCGAACCCGTGTAAACCGCTTTGCAGGCGGTTCCCTCAACCACTCGGGCACACGGCCGTGGGGGTGCTGCGACGGGGGTGCTGCGGGGGCGCTCAGGCACAGCGGCAGCAGCGACAGGCGCGACAACACCGGGGAGCGCTGGTACAGGTCCGGGGGGCCGCGGGGGCCGCCGTCCTCCTGTCCATTCCTGCCTCCTGGTCGTCCGCCGTTTCGATGAATTCATCCTGGCCGAATGCCGGGCGGGTCGTCAATATCCCTTTGTAAATTCTGTGTGGCAGCCTGTGCTACCGTCGGGGACAGGTGGCCGTACGCCGGCCGCCCCGGACGAGCGCGTCGTACCCGGTCAGGACAAGACGGCGCAGCACAGCGGCAACCCGGCCGCTGCTGACTGCGGAGGTGCGGCGTCATGGCCTGGCTCGTTCTGATCGTTTCCGGCGTCCTGGAGACCGTGTGGGCGGTCGCCCTGGAATCGTCCAAGGGCTTCACCCGGCTCGTCCCCAGCCTCGTCTTCTCCGTCGCCCTGCTGCTGAGCATGGGCGGTCTGGCGTACGCGATGCGCACCATCCCGATCGGCACCGGCTACGCGGTCTGGGTCGGCATCGGCGCGGTCGGTACGGCGCTGTACGGCATGGCGGTGCTCGGCGACGCGGCGACCGCGGCCCGGATCGGCTGCCTGCTGCTGATCGTCTCCGGCGTGGTGGGCCTCAAGGCGCTGCACTGACCCCGGGCGCTGCGCCGACCCGAGGGGCCGCACCGGCCCGGGGCGCTGCGGGCCGGACGGACCCGCGTCCGGTCAGGAGTCATATCGTCCTACGGGTCTTACGATGTTCCGTATGACCACAGCCTCCCCCACCTCGGTCGACCCCGCCCCGCCGCCCCTCGGCACCGACCCCGGCGACCCCGGTGGCGGGGTGATGGGCCCCCGGTACCGCGCGCTGACCCTGGGGATCGTCTCCGTGGTCCTGCTGCTCGCCTTCGAGGCGACCGCGGTCAACACCGCGATGCCGGTGGCGGCCCGCCGGCTCGACGGCCTGGAGCTGTACGCCTTCGCGTTCTCCGGCTACTTCACCACCACGCTGTTCGCGCTGGTCGTCTCCGGCCAGTGGTGCGACCGGCGCGGGCCGCTGGAGCCGCTCTTCACCGGGATCGCGGTGTTCGGCGCCGGCCTGGTGCTGGCCGGCGCCGCCCCCGGCATGTGGGTGTTCGTCGCCGGCCGGGCCACCCAGGGCCTGGGCGGCGGGCTGGTGATCGTCGCGCTGTACGTGGTCGTCGGCCGGGCCTACCCGGAGCGGCTGCGGCCCGCGGTGTTCGCGGCCTTCTCCTCGGCCTGGGTGCTGCCCTCGATCGTCGGCCCGGTGGTGGCCGGCACCGTCACCGACCAGCTGGGCTGGCGCTGGGTCTTCCTCGCCGTCCCGGTGCTGATCCTGCTGCCGCTCGCGGTGATGGGCCCGGCCCTGTACCGCTCCGAGAAGGAGCAGCCGCCCCGCGCCGACAGCGGCTTCGACCGCCGCCGCACCCTGCTGGCGGCGATGGCCGCGCTCGGCGCCGGACTGCTCCAGTACGCCGGGCGGCGGCTGGACCTGCCCGGGGTGGTCCCGGGCCTGGCCGGGGCGGCGCTGCTGGTGCCCGCCGTGCTCGGCCTGCTGCCGGCCGGGACGCTGCGCGCCGGGCGGGGGCTGCCGACCGTGATCCTGCTGCGCGGCGTCGCGTCCGGGGCGTTCTTCGCGGCGGAGGCGTTCA
This sequence comes from Kitasatospora sp. NPDC054939, assembly GCF_053610105.1. Lineage (NCBI taxonomy): Bacteria > Bacillati > Actinomycetota > Actinomycetes > Kitasatosporales > Streptomycetaceae > Kitasatospora > Kitasatospora sp. NPDC054939. The sequence continues at coordinate 16,616 of NZ_JBSGXP010000064.1, forward strand.
TCCCGCTGATGATGGTCACCGAGCGGGGGCTCTCGCCGACGCTGGCCGGGCTGACCCTGACCAGCGGCGGGCTGTCCTGGGCGCTGGGCTCCTGGCTGCAGGGCCGGCCGCAGGCGGAGCGGTACCGGGAGGCGATGATCCGGGTCGGCTTCGTGCTGACCGCGGTGGCGATCGCGGGGGCTGCGCTGGTGCTGGTGCCGGCCGTCCCGGCCTGGGCGGCGGCGCTCGCCTGGGGCGTCGGCGGGATCGGGATGGGCCTGACGGTGGCGAGCGTCAGCGTGCTGATGATGCGGCTGTCGGCACCGGAGGACGCCGGCGCCGACTCGGCGTCGCTGCAGGTGAGCGACGCGCTCGGGAACGTCCTGCTGATGGGGCTGGCCGGGGCGCTGTTCGCGGCGCTGGGCGGGGGCTCCCCGGCCGCCGCCCACGAGGCCGTCGAGGGCAGCGGCACGGTCGGGGCGTTCGCGGTGATCTTCGCGACGATGGCCGCGGTGGCGCTGCTCGGGGCGCTGCTCTCCGGCCGGGTGCGGCTGCGCCGGAGCCCGGTGTAGCGGTGCTCCGGCGCGGCCCGGGAGGCCCGGGGCTCAGCCCGCGGCGGGCGGGGGCACCGGGCCGGGGGCGCCGAGGAAGTTCTCCCAGCCCCCGGAGGGCGCCTGCCCGGCGGTGAGGCTCTGCAGCTTGCGGAGCACCGCCGGGTCCTGCACCTCCAGCCACTCGACCAGCTGACGGAAGGACACCAGCCGCACCTCCGGCTTGTCGGCGATCGCCCGGATCACGTCCTCGACGGCGCTCATGTAGATGCCGCCGTTCCACTGCTCGAAGTGGTTGCCGATGATGTACGGGGCCCGGTTGGTGGTGTACGTGCGCTCGAAGCCCATCAGGTAGGCGTCCCGGGCCTGGGTCCGGTACGAGGGGTAGAGCGCCGGGTCGGCCCGGGTGTTGCTGCCGGACTGGTTGAACATGATGTTGTAGTCCATCGACAGCACCTGGAAGGTGTGCCCGGGGAACGGGATCGACTGCAGCGGGAGGTCCCAGAGCGCGCCGCCCTGGACCTTCTGCGGCCACACCTGGGTGCCGTTGCCGCTGCTGTCGTACTTCCAGCCGCGCTTGACGGCGGTCGGCAGCAGGTTGCGCTGCCCCTCCAGGCAGGGGGTGCGGCTGCCGATCAGCTCGCGGCGGTAGTCGAACGGCAGCGCCGGCAGGTCGGTGAAGCCGGTGTTGGTGCGCCAGTTCATCACGAAGTCCATGGCCTGCTGGATCTCGCTGTCCCACTCCTCGGGGGACCACTTGCCGACGCCGTTGGTGCCGCAGAAGTGCCCGTTGAAGTGGGTGCCGATCTCGTGGCCCTCCAGCCAGGCGGCGTGCAGGTTCTGCAGGGTGTCGTGGATGTGCTGGTCGGTCAGGTAGCCGATGTCGGAGGCGCCGACCCGGTGCTGCGGCGGGTGGTAGAGGTCCTTCTTGGACTCCGGCAGCAGGTAGATGCCGCTGAGGAAGAAGGTCATCGAGGCGTTGTGCTCGGCGGCGAGCCTGCGGAACCGGGCGAACAGCCCGTTGTCCAGCTCCCCGGCGCCGTCCCAGGAGAAGACCACGAACTGCGGCGGGCGCTCGCCGAGCTTCAGCGGCTCCGGGGTGGGCTGGTGCGGCTGCGGGCCGGTGTCGGAGGTGGAGCCGTCGCCGATCAGGGTGGCGGGCGGCCTGGGTACCGCCGGGGCCGTCGCGGCGTCGGCCGCCCCGTCCTCGGGCCCCGGCTCGCCGCCCGAGCGCCCGTCGCCGGCGCCCCTCGCGCAGCCGGCCGCGAGGGTGGCGGCGGTGGCCGCGCCGGCCGCGAGCAGCGTCCGGCGGGAGAGAGCGTCCATGGTCACTCCGTTCGTGGGGTGGGCAGCGTCCGAATCCGACCGGTCGGACAAATGGGGTGATACGCCTGTGGGCCCGGCCAGCATGGCACCGCGGATGTGACGACCCGGTGATCCACCACGAACGGGCTCGGCTGATCGCCCGTTCGGTGCAGCCTCGGGCGGCGGGACGGCGCCGGGCAGCGGATCCTGACACAGGCTCGGCAGGCCGCGGCGCACCCGCCGGGCGGCGCGGGCGCAAGGCCGCGACGGGTCGAGCAGGGAGGAGCGCCGGGTGGGCGACCGGCCGAAGAGGAGCGCGTGGCCGGGCACCCTGGCCGCCGGGACCGCCGTCGTGCTCGGCGCCTGGCTGCTCGGCGGCGGCGGGCCGGACGGGCTGCCGCCCGCGCCCGGTGCCGGCCAGGCGCTCAGCGGCTTCGCCCCGGTCTCGGTCGTCCCGCCGCTCGGCCCGTCCGGGCCGACCCGGATCCGGATCCCGGCGGTGAAGCTGGACGCCCCGGTCACCGGCCTCGGCCTGGACGGTGCGGGCCGGCTCGCCGCGCCGCCGGAGACCGACCGCAACCTGGCCGGCTGGTACCGCGGCGGCGCCGCCCCCGGGCAGCGCGGCACCGCGATCCTGGCCGGGCACGTCGACCTCGCCGACGGGCCGGCGGTCTTCTACCACCTGGGCGCGCTGCGCCGCGGCGACCGGGTGGAGATCGACCGCGAGGACGGCGCCACGGCCGTCTACCAGCTCTACGCCATCGAGGTGCACGACCGGAAGGACTTCCCCGACGACCGGGTCTACGGGCAGGCCGCGGACGCCCAGCTGCGGGTGATCACCTGCGGCGGCCCCTACAGCGAGGCGCAGGGGTACGCGGGCAACGTGGTCGCGTACGGCTTCCTGGCCGACACCGTGAAGGCGGGCAAGGGGGCGGCCGGGCCCCGGGCACTGCCGGCCGGCTCCTAGGCCGGCCGGCCCCTAGTGCTGCCCGAGCAGGTCGGCGAGGGCGCGGTCGGCGTCCAGGTACCGGTGCTCCTCGCCCTCCGGGACGGCCAGGCGGGAGTGCCACAGGAAGCGGCGCAGGTCGACGGTGTCGAACTGGAGCAGGGCGGTGCCCTCCGGGGTGTGCAGCTCGACCGCGGTGCGCCGGCCGGGCAGCGGCCGGACGTGGACGTCGCCGATCCCCGCGGGCTGCTCCAGGCCGACCGCGAGCAGCCGGCGGCCGAAGACCCACTCGATGTCGGCCGCCGCGCCGTCCTCCGCGTCCGGGCCGGCCTCGTCCAGGGCGTACTCGGCGGGGAAGAACATCCGGACGGCCAGCGGGTCGTCCGCCCGGTACTGCAGGGTGGTCCGGAGCCGGACCCAGCGGTGGGTGGTGACGGCCAGGCGGGCCTGGACGGTCTGCTCGACGGGGGCGGGGTGCACGGCGGTTCCCTTCTGCGGCGGCGCTGCGGCGCCGGCGGTCGTGGGGCCGGGGTGGCGGATGGTGGGGGTGGGCCGGCCTTGCCCGGAGAGAGTGCGGGGGCGGCTGGGGATTACGCGGTTTCCGGGGACTTTTCGAGTGATCTGCGCCACAGCGGTTTTCGGCCGCGCGGGGCCGCGGACGGCCGCGCCGGGGGCCGGTCCTGGCGGCCCGTTCGACGCCGGGCCGGTACGCTGGACCGGTTGCCCGATCGCCGCCCGACCGCGGGGCGGAGCCGCCAAAGCGCCTCTGACCTGCGACGATCCCCCTCGGAGACCGTGAGTACCGCCGCCGCTTCGATGCCGCTCTTCTCCGACGTGCCGCAGTCGCACGCGCCCGTCCGGGCCGGCGGCAGTGCCGCGCCGACCGCCTCGCACCACCTCTCGCCCGCCTTCCCCGGCCGCGCCCCCTGGGGCACCGCCGGCAAGCTCCGGGCGTGGCAGCAGGGGGCCCTGGACACGTACATCGAGAAGCAGCCGCGCGACTTCCTCGCGGTCGCGACCCCGGGCGCCGGGAAGACCACCTTCGCGCTCACCCTGGCCTCGTACCTGCTGCACAACCACCTGGTGCAGCAGATCACCGTCGTCGCGCCGACCGAGCACCTGAAGAAGCAGTGGGCCGAGGCCGCGGCCCGGATAGGCATCAAGCTGGACCCGGCGTACTCCTCCGGGCCGCTCTCCCGGGAGTACCACGGCATCGTGGTCACCTACGCCGGCGTCGGCGTGAACCCGATGCTGCACCGCAACCGCACCGAGGCCCGCAAGACGCTGGTCATCATGGACGAGATCCACCATGCCGGTGACTCGAAGTCCTGGGGCGAGGCCTGCTTCGAGGCCTTCGAGCCGGCCGCCCGGCGGCTCGCGCTCACCGGTACGCCGTTCCGCTCGGACACCAACCCGATCCCGTTCGTCCAGTACGAGGCGGGCGGCGACGGGATCCGCAAGTCGGTCGCCGACTACACGTACGGCTACGGGCACGCGCTGGCCGACCACGTCGTCCGCCCGGTGATCTTCCTCTCGTACAGCGGCAACATGCGCTGGCGCACCAAGTCCGGCGACGAGCTGGAGGCCCGGCTCGGCGAGCCGATGACCAAGGACCTGATCGCCCAGGCCTGGCGCACCGCGCTGGCGCCGCAGGGCGAGTGGATCCCGGCGGTGCTGCAGGCGGCGGACCGGCGGCTGACCGAGGTCCGCAAGGCCATCCCGGACGCCGGCGGCCTGGTGATCGCCACCGACCAGAACACCGCGCGCGCCTACGCCAAGATGCTGCGCGAGCTGACCGGGGAGAAGGCCACCCTGGTCCTCTCCGACGAGACCGAGGCGTCCAAGCGGATCTCCGACTACGCGGCGGGCGACTCCCGCTGGATGGTCGCGGTGCGCATGGTGTCCGAGGGCGTCGACGTGCCACGGCTGTGCGTCGGGGTGTACGCCACCTCGATCTCCACCCCGCTGTTCTTCGCGCAGGCGGTCGGCCGCTTCGTGCGCGCCCGCAAGCGCGGCGAGACGGCCTCGGTCTTCCTGCCGACCATCCCGATGCTGCTGGGCTTCGCCAACGAGATGGAGCTCCAGCGCGACCACGTGCTGGACCGGCCGAAGAAGGAGGGCGAGGGCCTCTTCGACGAGGAGGACCGGCTGCTCGCCGAGGCCGAGCGGGCCAACGACGGCCCGGACGGCGCCGGCGGCGAGGAGTTCTCGTACGAGGCGATCGGCTCCGACGCGGTCTTCGACCGGGTGCTGTACAACGCCATGGAGTTCGGCATGCAGGCGCACCCGGGCAGCGAGGAGGAGGAGGACTACCTCGGCATCCCGGGTCTGCTGGAGCCCGACCAGGTGCAGATGCTGCTGCAGAAGCGCCAGCACCGGCAGATCCAGCGCTCCAAGGGCAAGCCGGCCGAGGAGGCCGACCTGCTGGAGCTGCCCGCCGAGCAGCGCCCGGTGGTCACCCACCAGGAGCTGCGCGAGCTGCGCAAGGAGCTGAACGCGCTGGTCGCCGCCTGGCACCACCGCACCAGCCAGCCGCACGGCACCGTCCACAACGAGCTGCGCCGCCAGTGCGGCGGCCCGCTGACCGCCCAGGCGACGGCGAACCAGCTGAAGGCACGGATCGCGAAGATCCGGGAGTGGGCCGCATAGCGGCTCCGCCGTCCGGGGGCGCTTGCCCTGCTGCGTCCGCAGGCGTCCCCGCGCGTCCGTTCTGTCCGAAGTCCGGACTGCCCTCGAACCCGCGTCCCGTCGGTCGCGCTGCAATGGGGTGATTTGTCCCGATTTGCCGCGCGCGCCGGAATTGATCTTGACCGAATTTTGGACAAGCACTTCCGTCCCGGGTCTTCCTTCACTACCTTTCCCACACGCTCTCTCGACCGGAAACCCCGCGAGACGGGCTTCGCAGGACCCCCAGGACGTCAAGGACGACACACCGCGGGCCCGAGCGCGGCCACCCACCTGCGCGCGACACCCCCGTCCCCGGACCGGCCGCCCCCCCGCCGCCCGGAGACCGCCGCGGAAAGGAATTGCGCGTCGTGACAGCAGAGACCTCCCAGACCCTGGACCGTGGCGTCCGGGTCCTCAAACTCCTCGCCGACTCGGAACGCGGGCTCACCGTCACCGAGCTCGCGGCCCGGCTCGCCGTCAACCGCACCGTCGTCTACCGGCTGCTGGCCACCCTGGAGCAGCACGGCCTGGTCCGCCGCGACATCGGCGGCCGGGCCCGGGTCGGCCTCGGCGTGCTGCGGCTGGCCCACCGGGTGCACCCGCTGCTGCGCGAGGCCGCCCTGCCGGCGCTGCGCAGCCTGGCCGAGGACCTCGGCGCGACCGCCCACCTCACCCTGGTGGACGGCAGTGAGGCCCTGGCCGTCGCGGTGGTCGAGCCCAGCTGGACGGACTTCCACGTCGCGTACCGGACCGGCCTGCGCCACCCGCTGGGCGAGAGCGCCGCCGGGCGGGCGATCCTGGAGGCGCGCGGCTTCCCCGGGCAGCGCCGGCCCGAGCAGGGCTTCGTCATCACCCGTGCGGAGGAGCAGTCCGGAGCCTGCGGCGCGGCCGCGGCCCTGCTGGGGCTGAGCGGCATCGAGGGCAGCGTCGGCGTGGTGATGCTCAACGGACTGGTCCCCGAGCGGGTCGGCCCGCGGGTGGTGGAGGCCGCGACCGAGGTGGCCGACGCCCTGAGGTAGCGCCCGTGCGGCGGCCCCGGTGTGTTTGGATGCCTCTGTGCCCGAGTCCAAACTGTCCCCGGCCCTGACCGCCCCCCGCACCCGCGCGCTGACGCTGTGCGGGGCCGTGGTCGCCGCGCTGGCCGCCGTGGCCGCGTTCGCCCCGCTGCCGTACACGCTGACCTGGCCCGGCGTGACCGCCGACACGCTCGGCAGCTACGAGGGCGAGCCGGTGCTCACCATCACCGGCGCGCCCGTCCGCCCCACCGAGGGCGAGCTGCGGATGGTCACCATCTCCGCCACCAACCCCGGCGAGACCACCGGCTTCCGGCGGGCGCTGCAGGCCTGGCTCGACCGGGACGAGGCGGTCCGGCCGAGCGACTCGGTCTACCCGCAGTCGGACCCGGTGAAGGCCGAGCAGGTGACGGCCCAGCAGATGGCCGAGTCGCAGGACAGCGCGACCGCCGCCGCCCTCTCCTACCTCGGCCTCTCGCCCGCCCAGGTGAAGGTGAAGGTCGACCTCGGCGCGATCGGCGGCCCGAGCGCCGGCCAGATGCTGGCCCTGGGCATCGTCGACAAGCTGACCGGCGACGGCAAGGGCGGCGACCTCACCGGCGGCCGGAAGATCGCGGGCACCGGCACCATCGACGCCGACGGGCGCATCGGTCCGGTCGGCGGCGTGCCGCTGAAGACCCAGGCGGCGGCCCGGGACGGCGCCACGGTGTTCCTGGTGCCCAAGGGCGAGTGCGCGGACGCCGAGGTGAACACGCCGGAGGGGCTGCAGCTCATCCCCGTCGCCACCCTGGGCGAGGCGGTCGACGCGCTGAAGGCGCTGAAGAGCGGGGCCGCCGTCCCGACCTGCTGAGCCGCGCCGGTCCCGGCCCGCCGGTCCCGGCCTTCCGGTCCGGGACCGCCGCCCGTTCCGGCCCAGCCGGCCGTCGGCGCTACTCGGCGGCGGCCTGGTCCACCAGCGGCAGGATCCGGTACGGCACCGGGTTCTCCAGGGCGATCGCCGTCGACGAGCGGACGATCCCGTCGAAGCCCACCACCCGGTCGATCACCCGCTGCAGATCGGCGTTGGACCGGGCCACGATCCGCACCATCATGTCGCCGTGCCCCGTGATGGTGTGCAGCTCCAGCACCTCCGGCACGGCCGCCAGGTGCGCCCGGACGTCCGCCCCCTGGCCCTGCGAGATCTCCAGCGTGGCGAACGCCGTCACCGGGTAGCCCAGCGCCGCCGGGTCCACCTCCGGGCCGAAGCCGCCGATCACCCCCTTCGCCTGCAGCCGGTCCAGCCGCGCCTGTACGGTGCCCCGGGCCACCTGCAGGCGCCGCGAACACTCCAGCACCCCGATCCGGGGCTCCTCGGCGAGCAGCCGGATCAGTCGGCCGTCCAGGGCGTCGATGGCATCGTTGCCGCCGCCCGCCGCGGCGCCGGAGGGCGCGGAAGAGCCGGGCGCAGCGGGCGGGTTGGCGGTCGTCATGGCGGGTTCCGTCCTCCGGGCGCGGACCGGCCGGGGCCCCGGGACCGTGGGGACCCGAACGGTCGGGAGCCGGTCGGTGGGCATTCTGTACAGCGCTGCGACCGATTCTCCCGCCCCGGCGCACACCTTGACCAGGAGGAAACGGAACAGTTGCGTGGAGGACCACCCGGCGCCACCCTCCAGCCACACCCCCGTGCGCGGGCCCCGCACAGCGCATCGGGGACGAACCAGGTCTCGTACGCCTACCGGGAGGGCCGTCATGACCGACCTCGCAGCCGAACCGCTCACCGCCACCGCGTGTCCCGACGAACCCGACCTCCTGCCGATGGGCCGGGCGGACGCGGTGGTCTTCGCGGTCGGCGACGCCCGGCGCGCGGCCCGCCGCTACGCCACCGCCCTCGGCCTGCGCTGCACCGCCTACGCCGGGCCCGAGACCGGCCGCCCGGAGACCGTCTCCTACGTCCTGCAGGCCCCCGGCACCCGCTTCGTGCTCACCTCGCTCGTCCAGGTCATCGGCCCGAGCGGCCGGGAGCTCGCCGCCCACCTCGCCCGGCACGGCGACGGGATCACCGACGTCGCGGTGGCCGTGCCGGACGTCTACTACGCCTACGACTACGCGGTGGACCGCGGCGCCCGCTCGCTCACCGAGCCGTACGAGATGCACGACCGGTACGGGACGGTGCTGCTGGCCGCGATCGGGGTGCCCGGCGGCACCCGGCACACCCTGGTCGACCGCTCCCGCTACACCGGGCCCTACCTGCCCGGCTACCTGCCGTTCGAGGCGTGGTGACGGGACGCGGCGGTCAGCGCACCACGGTCTGGACGTCCGGCGGATGGCCGTTCCAGGTGACGAAGACCGAGTTGGCGGTCGTGCCGTCCTTGGAGAAGTCGATGCGCATCCACTGGTCGCCGTTCCACACCTGCATCTGCCAGCCCGGGTCGGGCGTCGCGGACACCAGGCTCGCCCGGTCCGGCTTCACGTCCAGCGCGACCTTGCCGCCCGGCACCAGGTAGCTGCGCACCGAACTGGTCGTACTGGGCGCGGACGAGGGGCGGCGGGAGGGCGGGGGAGCGGTGGCGGGCGGCGCGGAGGACGGCCGGACCAGGGCGGAGGCGGTGGCCGGCGGCGCCGACGGGGCCTCGCTGCGCTCGGCGGACTGCACCTGGGACGACGGGGCGGCCGGGCCGGCCGGCTCGGGCACCGCGGTCGCCGTCGGGGCCGGCAGCTGCAGCGCCGTGGGCTGCTCGAACGCCTCCCCGGTCAGCACCGCGTGCACGCCCAACCAGGACAGCGCCACCGCCGCCCCGGTGGCCGCCGCCCAGGCGCCGAGCTGTACGAGTCCGTTCCGCATCGTGCGCACATCCTGCCGCATCCCGGGCCCGGGCAGACGCTCGCCCCGGGTATTGGGCGGGGCCGCTGCACAAACCGCCGGAGGTCGGCGCGAACCGGACGCAACCGGCCCCGCGCGCCCGCCCCGACCCTCCCCGCGACCCACCCCGAGGTACAGACCAGTGCCCCCCGATGGCGTACCGTGCAGGCCCATGGCAACAGTGCTCGTGGTCGAGGACGACCCCTTCGTACGATCCGCCCTCATCCGACACCTGGCCGGCACAGGTCACGCGGTCCGCAGTGTGGGAACGGCACTTGAGGCGCTGCGGGAGGTCGCCCAGGTCGGCTGCGACCTGGTGATCCTCGACCTCGGACTGCCCGATCTGGACGGCAGCGAGGCACTCAAGATGATCCGCGGCCTCACCAACGTTCCCGTGATCATCTCCACCGCCCGGGACGACGAGGCCGAGATCGTCCGACTGCTCAACGACGGCGCCGACGACTACCTGGTGAAGCCGTTCTCCGGCGAGCACCTGAGCGCCCGGATGGCCGCCGTGCTGCGCCGGCTCGGCGGCGGCGCGGCGCCCGTCGCCCAGGTGCTCCGGGTCGGCGGACTCGCCATCGACCTCCAGCGCCGCGAGGTCGTCCTGGACGGCCGGCTGCTCGACCTGACCCGCCGTGAGTTCGACCTGCTCGCCTTCCTCGCCGCCCGCCCCGGTGTGGTCGTCCCGCGCAAGGAACTCCTCGCCGAGGTGTGGCGGCAGACCTACGGCGGCGACCAGACCATCGACGTCCACCTCTCCTGGCTGCGCCGCAAGCTCGGCGAGACCGCCTCCAACCCCCGCTACCTGCACACCGTGCGCGGCGTCGGGGTCCGGCTGGAGGCCGCCGGGCAGGGGAGCGGCCCCGGGCCCGTGCCGGCGGAGCACCGGACATGAGGCGGTTCACCCGCTCGCTGCGCTGGGCCATGATCAAGGCGGCCGTCGCCGGCACCACCATGGTCGCGCTGGCCTTCCTCATCCCGCTCGGGCTGATGGTCCAGCAGACCGCCCGCGACCGCGCCTTCACCGCCGCCGAACGGCAGGCCGCCGCCCTCGGCCCGGCGCTCGCCATCACCACCGACCAGGAGGCCCTGGCCCGCGCCGTCGCCAGCACCGACGCCGGCACCCAGGGCCGGATGGCCGTCCACCTGCCCGCCCCCACCGGGGCCGGCCACGCCGCCGCGGTCGGGCCCACCGTCGGGGACGTCCGGGCCCTGCCCGCCGACCTCGACACCGCCGCCGGGCAGGGCCGCTCCTTCACCGTCGCCGTGCCCGGCGGGTTCGCCCTGCTGCAGCCCGTCGCCGTCGACCTCAACCGGACCGCCGTCGTCGAGGTGTACGTCGACGACGGCGACCTCACCCGGGGCGTCGCCACCGCCTGGCTGGTGCTGTCGCTGGTCGCCCTCGCCCTGGTCGCCATCTCGGTGCTGGTCGCCGACCGGATGGGCGGGCGGATCGTCGCCGCCGCCCGCCGGCTCGCCGCCGCCGCCCGCTCGCTCGGCGCCGGAAACCTCGCCGTCCGGGTGCCGGTCGGCGGCCGGCGCGACGCCGACACCCCCGAGGAACTGCGCGAGGCCGCCCAGGCGTTCAACTCCATGGCCGACCGCGTCGTCCAACTCCTCGCCGCCGAAAGGGAACTGGCCGCCGACCTGTCGCACCGGCTGCGCACCCCGCTGACCGTGCTGCGGCTCAACGCGGCCTCCCTCGGCAACGGCGACGCGGCCGACGCCACCCGGCACGCCGTCTCCCAACTGGAGCGCGAGGTCGACCAGATCATCCGCTCCGCCCGCCGCGCCCCCGAGGACGCACCCACCGTCACGGTCGGCTGCGACGCCGCCGAGGTGATCCGCGAACGGGTCTCCTTCTGGTCCGCGCTCGCCGAGGACGAGGGCCGCCGCTGGCAGCTCGCCGGCGCCGACCGGCCCACCCCGGTACCCGTCCAGCGCGGCGACCTTGCCGCCTCGGTCGACGCCCTGCTCGGCAACGTCTTCCGGCACACCGCCATCGGCACCGCCTTCTCGGTCGACGTGCTCGCCACCGACAGCTCGGTGATCGTCCTGATCGGCGACGCCGGCCCCGGATTCGACGACCCCGAGGCCGCCCTGAAGCGCGGTCAGGGCCAGGGCGGCGACGGCTCCACCGGCCTCGGCCTGGACATCGTCCGCAAGCTCGCCGAGGCCACCGGCGGCGACCTCGCCCTCGGCCGCTCCGCCGTCCTGGGCGGCGCCGAGATCCGGCTGCGCCTGCTGACCCGCACCGACGGCACCCCGGCCCGCACCGGTCGCCGCCGCACCCGCAACGCGCTCTTCCCGCGGTAACCCCCGTCTCCGGCGCCCGCCCGCGGGGCCCCTGGCCGGGCAGTTCCTTAACGGCGCCCTAAGGGAGTTGTACCCCTCGCCCAACAGGCCGATCCGGGCCGTCCGGCGCCGCTAGCGTCGTCCGCGCCGGTCGCCCCCGCAGGGCCCGGCGCCCCGACCCCGGCTCCCCGCGGAGGTACCACCGCCATGACGACCCAGCCCGAACGCCGTCCAGGCCACCGCCGGCGCAGCCGCAAGGGCGCCGTCCTCGCCTCCTCGGCAGTCGCCGCGGCACTCGCCGCCGGCGGTGTGGTCGCCCTCGCCTCCTCGGCCGGCGCCGCCTCGCTCGGCGCCGTCTACAGCCGCACCAGCGCCTGGGAGACCGGCTGGACCGGCCAGTACCTGGTGACCAACCCCGACGACAAGGCGATCGAGGACTGGACGCTCAGCTTCGACCTGCCCGAGGGCGCCCGGATCGGCTCGCTCTGGAACGCCGGCTTCACCACCGAAGGCCGGCACGTCACCGTCCGCCCCGAGGCCTGGAGCAAGCGCCTGGAGCCGGGCCGCAGCCTCGTCGTCGGCTTCGTCGCCCAGGGCTCCGGCGCCGCCCAGGCCGAGCCCGCCAACTGCCGGATCAACGACGCCCCCTGCAAGCCCGGCGACGGCACCCCGCCCACCCCCTCCGGCCGCCCCACCGGCACCCCGACCGCCACCGCAACCCCCACCGCGACGCCCACGCCCTCGCCGACGGCCACCGCCACGCCCACTGCGACCACCTCGCCCTCGGCCACCGTGAAGCCCACCGGCACGCCGAAGCCCACCGCCACGCCCACCGCGACCGCCACCCCGACGACCGCACCCGTCCCGGCCGGCGCCGGCTTCGCCCCGTACGTCGACACCTCGCTCTACCCGCCGTACGACCTGGTCGCCACCGCCAAGGCCACCGGCGTCAAGCACTTCACCCTCGCCTTCGTCGTCTCCGGCGGCGGCTGCACCCCCAAGTGGGGCGGCGTGAGCGACCTCGCCACCGACGCCGTGGCCGCCCAGATCGGCGCGCTCCGGGCCATCGGCGGCGACGTCCGGATCTCCTTCGGCGGCGCCAACGGCAGCGAGCTGGCCCTCGCCTGCTCCTCGGCCGACGACCTCGCCGCCGTCTACCAGCGGACCGTCGACGCCTACGGCGCCACCAAGGTCGACTTCGACGTCGAGGGCGGCGCGCTCGGCAACACCGCCGCCAACACCCGCCGCGCGCAGGCGATCGCCCGACTCCAGCAGACCGCCGCCGCCAAGGGCCGCCCGCTCGACGTCTCCTTCACCCTGCCGGTGCTGCCCTCGGGCCTCACCCAGGAGGGCGTCGACCTGGTCGCCGGCGCCAAGCGCAACGGCGTCGCCATCGGCGCCGTCAACGTCATGGCCATGGACTACGGCGCCGGCGCCGCCCCCAACCCGCAGGGCCGGATGGGCGCGTACGCGATCGCCGCCGCCACCGCCACCCAGGGCCAGCTGAAGAGCGTGCTCGGCCTGGACGACGCCGCCGCCTGGCGCAAGGTCGCGGTCACCCCGATGATCGGCGTCAACGACGTCGCCACCGAGGTCTTCACCGTGGCGGACGCCAAGCAGCTCGCCGACTTCGCCCGGACCAAGCACCTGGCCTGGCTCGCCATGTGGTCCGGCACCCGCGACAAGCCGTGCGAGGGCGGTGCCAAGGGCCACGCCGACGCCACCTGCAGCAGCATCGTCCAGCAGCCGCTGGAGTTCACCCGGGCCCTCGGCGCCTACACCGGCTGACGCCCGGCCCGGCACCCGCACCAGCCGGGCCCCGGTCGGCCGCATCCCGCACCGCGGGACCGCGGCCGACCGGGGCGGCCGCCGGCCCGCCCCCGCCGCCGCGAGGCCCGCCCCCGCCGCCGTCGTCACTCCCGGTGACCGTCCGGCCCCCGGCCCGCGCCCCGGGTATCGGGTATCGTCGCTGGTTGGTCGAGCGGTGGACGGAGCGAACAGTGACAGCGGTGCAAGACGAGCGCAGCACGGTGCCGGCGGCACCCCACCGCGCGCCCGCCCCTCTGCCCGACCGCCTGACCGCCGCCCTCGGCGCACCCGTGCGCGCGCTGCGCGCGGCCCCGCGCCGACCGCTGCTGGCAGCTGCGGCCCTGGCCGTCGTCTCGCTGCTGACCTACGCGATCGTCCGGCACTTCGTCGGCACCTCGATGGTCGACATGATCGTCTACCGGGCCGAGGGCGCCGCCGTCGCGAACGGCACCGACCTCTACGGCCTGCGCGTCACCGAGTGGAACCTGCCGGCGACCTACCCGCCGTTCGCCGCGATGCTGTTCGTGCCGACCACCTGGTTCGGCATCGGCTTCCTCCGGGTGGCGATCACGCTCGGCAACCTCGGACTGCTGGCCCTGTTCGCCCACCTCTCCCTGAACCTGGTCGGCTGGCCGCGCCGCGAGCTGCGCCCGATCGGCGTCGTCCTGGTCGCCGGGCTCGGCGTCTGGCTCGAACCCGTCTTCACCACGTTCCGCTACGGCCAGATCAACCTCGCGCTGGCCTGCCTGATCCTCTGGGACCTCACCCGCCCGGACGGCCGCCGCAGCAAGGGCGTGGCCATCGGCATCGCCGCCGGCATCAAGCTCACCCCCGGACTGTTCGCGGTCTACCTGCTGATCACCGGCCGGATCCGGGCCGCCTTCGTGGCCGGCCTGACCTTCCTCGGCACCTTCCTGATCGGCGCCGTCGCCCTGCCGGACGCCACCTGGGGCTTCTGGACCAAGTACCTCTACGACTCCACCCGGGTCGGCAAGACCGAGATCGTCGACAACCAGTCGGTCCGCGGCGCCGTCGCCCGCCTGCTGCACACCCCCGAACCGGGACTGGTCGCCACCGCCGCCGGCGCACTGGTCGCCGTCGCCGGGCTCGCCATCGCCGCCTGGGCCGCCAACAGCGCCCGCTGGCTGCCGCGCTCCGAGGCCTGGGGGGTCTGCTGCGCGGCCGTCACCGCCGTGCTGATCTCCCCGATCAGCTGGACCCACCACTGGGTCTGGTGCGTACCCGTGCTCGTCCTGCTCGCCTGCGAGGCCGCGGCCGAGCACGCCCGCCCCGCGGCCGTCCGGCGACTGCGCTGGCGAGCGGCCTTCGGGGCCACCCTGCTCGCGTTCTTCTCCTTCGCCATGTGGCTCGTGCCGCACAAGGGCGACCTCGACCTGCGCCTGAGCCCGCTCAGCCAGCTCCCGGCCGCCGTCTACCCCCTCGTCGGGATCTGCTTCCTGGCCGCCGCGGCGCTACGCATAAGGGCGCGGCGGCTCGCGGCGGGCGCCCCGCTGGTGCGGCTGCCCGGCCAGCGGACCGGCGGCCGTCCGGGCCCCGCGCGCGACCGTCAGCAGGCCCCCGCGGCCCGCTGAACCGGTCGGCGCGGCGGACGTCGCGCCGGATGTCCCGCACGTCGCGCCGGGCGGGGTGTGGCCGGGGCCGATGCTTCCGGTGCGGCCCGTGCTGTTGGCTCCGGCATCGATGGCCGAGCGGCCGGTGCGGCCGGTGGTGCGGTCCCGCGGCCCGGTCACGCCAGCAGCTCGGCGAGCGAGCCGTCCAGGTCCAGCGCCGCCAGCTCGCTGCCCGGCGGGACCAGCCGGTGCGCCCGCTCCAGCCAGGCCGCAACCACCGGCAGCGGCGCCTCCAGCAGCGCGTCCCCGGCCGGCGAGCTCAGCGCCAGGCAGAGCACGCTGCGCCGCCCCGACCGGGTCGGCCAGATCCGCACGTCCCCCTGCCCGCACGGCCGGAACGTGCCCTCCACCAGCAGCTCGCGGGCGAACACCCAGGTCACCGGGGTGCCCGTGTCCAGGTGGAAGGTGATGTGCACCGCGAACGGGTCGTGGCTCCCGTACGACAGGCGGGCCGGGACGGGCACGCTGTGCTCCGGGGAGAGCACCAGGTTCAGCTCCAGCTCGTGCTCGACGACCCCCGCCGGACGTTCCATGCGCTCCATGATCGGCTTCCTCTCTGCCTTCGGTTCGTGCCCGGTCCCGGGCCCTTCCACCTTTGAGAGCGCGGTCCGCGCCCGCTCTTACACAGGTTTCCGCGCTTTCTTCGCCGCGTTCGGCGAGGAGGGGTGAACGCGGGACGGCGGGCGCGTGAGCACGTCCCGCGCGCCGGGGAGCAGGGGTGGACAGGGGGAGCGGACGGCCCGGGCGCCGTCCCCGGGGGCGCCCGGCGAGCGCGGGCGGGGTCCGGTCCTACCCCGAACGGACCTGTCCTGTCCCCCGAATGGCCAACTTCCTGTCGCGAGCCCCCCGAAGAGCTACCCTTTGTGACTGCCCTGCGACTGTCCGCCGATCGGTGGTGCCCTGCGCGCCGACGGCGAAGCCGCTCGCCGGGCTCGCCGCATCGGCCCTGCCAGGAAAGAAGACCCCCATGACGGACCGGCCCTCCGCCGACGGCGCCGACCCGGCCGCCGGTCCCGCGCCGGGGTACTACCCCGACCCCTCGGTGCCCGGCTTCGTCCGCTACTGGGGCGGCGCCTCCTGGGTGCCCGGCACCAGCCGGCCCGCACCCGCCGAGGGCGAGGTCCTGGAGCCGCCCCGCTTCGTCGCCCGCCACCGGCAGCCCGTCGGCGGCCGCCCCGTGCCGCCGCCGGTCGTCCCCGCCGAACCCGTCGCCGCGGCGGCCCCGGCCGTCCCGGCCGTTCGGGCTGCGGCGGCCGTCTCGGCTGCCCCGGCGGCGCTCGACGAGACCGGGCCGGTGTTCTTCGACCAGACGGCGGGCGGGGCGTCGTTCAGCATCGCGCCGTACGTGGAACTGGAGCTGCGGGAACGCCGGCTGGGCGCCGAGGGCGGCGCGGGCGGGTCGGCAGCGGGCGCGGGTGACGCCGGGACGGGTGCGGCGGGTGCGGATACGGCGGGTGCGGGAGAGCCGCCGTCGGGCTGGCAGGCCGATCCGCGGACGCAGCGCGGACTGCTGGAGACCGGCGGCTCGCCGCGCTGGGTGTCCTGGGGGGTGCTGCCGGCGTCGGCCGAAGCGGCGGAGGCGGACCCGGCCGCCCAGGCCGCGCCGCTGCCGCAGCAGGCGCGGCCCTCCGGCGAGCCGTCGCTCCGGAGCGAGGCCGCCACCCTGCCGGAGCCCGTGCGGGCCGCCGAACCGCACGCGGTGCGGACGCCCGCCGCGGCGCCGGAGGGCGGCACCGTGGCCGCGGTGGGTCCGTCGGCGGTGGGTCCGTCGGTGGCCGGTTCGTCCGCGGCAGGTCCGTCCGCGATCGGGGCGCCGCCCCTGCGGGCCGCCTCCGCCGCCCTTGCCGCTCCGGCCCCCGCGGGCGCTCCGGCCCCCGTACGCGCTCCGGCTCCCGTACGCGACCCGGAGCCGGCCCCGTCCGCGGAGCCCCCTGCCGCCGCACCAGCCACCGTCGCCGCGAAGCCCCCAGCCGGGGCGAAGCCCGCCGCGGCCGCGAAGCCTTCCGCTGCCGCGGAGCGCCCCGGGACCCGCCGGGTGGAGCCCGCCAGGTCCCGCCCCGCCGCCCGTCGGCGGCCCGCGCCCGCACCGCCCGCCGGTCTCGGCCGCCGCCTGCTCGCCCGGCTGGTCGACACCGCCGTGATGGCCGTCGTCGCGGTCGCGGCCGGCATCCCGCTCGGCAACTCGGCCGCCTCCCACGTCGAGGAGAAGCTCGACCAGGCGAAGATGGCCAGCCACCTCGCCCGGCAGGAGGTGCAGGTCTGGCTGGTCGACGGCGTCGTCCTCGGCAAGGCCGCCGCCCTGCTCGGCATCCTGGCGTTCGTCGGCGTGCTGTACGAGGTGCTGCCCACCGCCCGCACCGGCCAGACCTTCGGCAAGCGGCTGACCGGCATCCGGGTGGTGGACGCCCGCAGCGCCGCCCCCGGAACCGGCGGTCCGGGCCTGGGCCGCTCGCTGCGCCGCTGGCTGGTCCGGCAGCTGTCGGTGCTGCTGCCGGTCGGCTGCCTCTGGCCGCTGTTCGACCGCCCGGCCCGCCGGGGCTGGCAGGACCGGGCGGCCGGCACCCGGGTCGTACGCGGCTGAGCCGTACCCGGACGGCCGCCCTGCCGCCGCCCTGCCGCCGCCCGCCCCGATGTCCTGACGCGGTGTCCTGGCGCAGTGTCCGGGGCGGTGTCGGGGCGGGCCGCCGATGCGGCATCGAACGGGCAAAACGGACTGAATATCCCAACTTCATAGAATCCGTGATGTTCTACTCGGGTTCATGAGTACCAACGACCCCTCAGGCCCCGAGCCGGAGGGGGGCGGCAAGCCCTCCTTCGGCAAGCAGCCCCCGCAACCGGGCGGCGGCACGCCGGAAGGTGCGCCGTCGGAACCGCACGGCACCCCGCCCCCGACCGGCGGACCGTACGACGGACCGGGCGCCTACGGCGGCACCTACGGTGCCCCCGGCACCGGCGGCTCCCCGTACGGCCAGAACCCGTACGGCCAGTCCCCGTACGACCAGCCGCCGCCCGCCGGCGGCCCCCACGGCCACCCCGGCGCCGGCCCGGTGCCCGGCATGCCGCCCCTCGGCAGCTGGCCCAACCGCATCCTGGCCCGCCTGATCGACTACCTGCTCGTCCAGGCCGTAGCCCTCCTGCTGGTCCTGCCCTTCGCCAGCCTCAACGGCCGCACCGGCTCGACCGGCGCCTTCTGGCTCGCCTGCGGCCTCTGGCTCATCTACGACGGCCTGATGCTCAGCCGGGACGGCCAGACCCTCGGCAAGAAGGCGATGAAGGTTCGCGTCGCCATGCTCGACAACGGCAGCTCCCCGACCCAGTCCGCCGCCTGGACCCGCGCCGCCGTCTTCGTCCTCCCCGCCGTCGTCTGCTGCGCGTTCCTCTGGTGGCTGATCGACGGCCTGTTCGGCGTCTTCGACAAGCCCTACCGCCAGTGCATCCACGACAAGGCCGCCAAGACGGTCGTGGTCAGCACCGCCACCTGACGGCCCGTCCGGCCGACCGGTCCCGCCCGGCGGTGCCCCCGCGCCGCCGGGCGCACTCCTGCCCGGAACGGCCGGCACCCCGCGGATCGGTACGGTGATCGCACCCGTACCGCCGTACGGTGACCGCACCCGTACCGCACACCCTGGGGGAACCGACCGTGCCCATCCCCGCCGACTGGCCGACCACCGAGGCCGAGGCGCTCGCCGAACAGCAGCGACTGCGCCCCCTCGTCCAGCCGTACGGCGACCCCGAGGCCCCCGCGGCGGCCGGTGCGCCCGTGGCCGGGCCCACGGCTGGGCCCGTGGCCGTCGGCGCCGCCGGTGCGGGCATCGGGCTGGTCGCCGGGGTCGACGTGGCGTACGACGACGAACGCGACCTCGTCGTCGCCGCCGCCGTCCTCCTCGACGGCGACACCCTGGACGTCGTCGAGGAAGCCACCGCCTCCGGCCGGATCCCCTTCCCCTACGTCCCCGGACTGCTCGCCTTCCGCGAGATCCCCGCCGTCCTCGACGCCCTCGCCGGACTCACCCGCACCCCCGACCTCGTCGTCTGCGACGGCTACGGACTCGCCCACCCCCGCCGGCTCGGCCTCGCCAGCCACCTCGGCGTCCTCACCGGCCTGCGCACCCTCGGCGTCGCCAAGACCCCGTTCACCTTCGACCACGCCGAACCCGCCGTCGAACGCGGTTCCTGGACCCCGCTCGTCGACCCCGCCACCGGGGAGGAGGTCGGCCGCGCCGTCCGCACCAAGCGCGGTACCAAGCCGGTGTTCGTCTCCGTCGGCCACCGCATCGGCCTCACCGAAGCCGTCGACACCACCCTCGCCCTCGCCCCCCGCTACCGGCAGCCCGAGACCACCCGGCACGCCGACTCCCTCTGCCGCCGGGCCCTCACCGCGCTCCAGCAGCAGGCCGGCCCGGCCGCCTGACCGGACGTCCGACCGCCCGCCCGGCCGTTCGGCCGACAGCCCGATCGGCCGCGGCGGACGGCACCCACCGGGCACCGGGTCCGGTCCGCAGAACCCGCGGACGAGCCGCCCCCAGGCGGCAGCGGTGGCATTCTGGTTGACCGGAGCATGTGTTAGACATGGTTCTTCAGGATCGGCGGTCCGAGATCCGGGACCGCTGCCGCTACGGGGGAGGCAGAGAGTGGCGGGGACAGGTTCCACCGGCGGAGGCGGCGCCGGCTACCGCGTCGAGGTCGAACAACTGCGGGCGTTCGCCGCCCAGGTACGCGGCCTGCTGGACGAGTTCCAGCGGCACGCGGACGGCACCAGGACGCACGGCCAGAGCGGCATCGCCAAGAGCTCCTTCGGCACCTTTGCCGAGGCCGTCGAACTCCACGGCCGCTACCAGACCATGCGCGACAGCCTGCGCGACGTCCTCAACCAGCTGCAGCAGGCCGTCGACGAGGCCCAACGCAAGGCCGAACTCACCGCCACCAACTACGAGGAGCAGGAACGCAGCACCTCGCAGGGCCTCAAGGTCAAGCTCGACGGCGACGGCTGGTCCGTCCAGCAGCCCTCCGCGAGCAGCGCCGCGGCCTACGCCCAGACCGTCGCCCCGGCGCGGCACGGCGGCGGGAAGTCCGAGCGGTGACCGCCCGAACGGCCCCCGCCCGCCCCCACCCGTCGGCCATCGAGACCGGAGGCGACCGCTGATGGCGTACACCAACTTCCACAACTACAGCCACGCCCAACTCCGGAAGATGGTCCAGTCCCTCAACTCCGGTGAGGTGATGGCCGCCAGCGACCCCTGGCGCCGCGCCACCCAGACCCTCAAGCAGATCCGCGCCACCCTCACCCGCGCCAGCACCGAGGCCGCCGGCACCTGGGAGGGCGCCACCAGCGACGCCTTCCACAGCCGGATGCTCCACCTCGCCAACACCATCAACAACGCGGCCTCCTACTCCAACGACGCCGCCAACACCCTCAAGGCCCTCGCCGAAGCCATCGACCAGGCCAAACGCGAGATGCCCGAAGAGCCCGGCAACTGGGAGAAGTTCAAGGACGGCTTCGGCGACACCGTCTCCTCCACCTTCGGCGGCGACGACGAGGACACCAAGACCAACGTCGCCGACGAACGCCGCGCCGAAGCCGTCGCCGTCATGCAGACCCTCGCCCTCAAGTACCGCACCGCCACCCCCATGCTGAAGCCGGTGGCGGACCTGCCGACGCCACTCAAGTGGCGGGGCGACGAGCGGGAGGTTCCTGGATCCGCACCGGATTCGAGTGGAACTGCAGCTCTCGGCTCCCTGATGGCCGGTACGAGCCCGATCACCGCAGGGATGGCACCGCGACCGACGAGCGCCCCGACGGTGCCTGCGCCGAAGCCCGTTGTCCCGACTTCAAAGCGCCCGGCTCCTCTGCCCCCGACGGATTCGGGAATCAAGGGCGGCACGGCTCAAGCCACGCCGAAGCCGCCGACTGTGAGCAACGTCGGACCGGGTACCGGGATCGACAGTGCGACCGTCACGAACCCGAACCCCTCCGGGGGTGGGGCGCAGGCTCCGAACAACTCGGGGCACTCGAACGCCACCAACCAGTCCGGAACCACCGGCATCAGCAACCCCGGCGGCCAGGGGCAACCCAACGGCGTCCGCGGCCCCTCCGACCGGCCGTCCGTTGCCGCACCGCAGAAGTCGAGCGGCGGCGGACAGCAGAGCAAGGGGCCGGTCGTGGGCGGACAGGGTCACATCGCCCCGGCGGCTCCCCGCGGCGGAGGCAACACCTTCGGGCCCGGCGGGATGCCGGGCGGCGGGCTTCCCGGAGGGAGCGGTCCCGCGGGCGGGAAGGTCGGCAGTGGCTCTGGCCGCCGCGTCGGCCACGCAGTCGGTGAGGGCGATCACGCACCCGCCGGGTCGGGCGGGAAGCGGGCGTTCACCGAGGGCGGCTCCGGCATCGGTGCCCGCAACCGGGTGCGGGGCGAGATGGGTGGGAGCGGTGCTGCTGCCGGCTTCGGCCCCGCCATGCCGGTGGCAGGAAGCCAGCGCCGCAAGGACGAGAAGGAGCGCGAGGGAAAGCGCCCCGACTACCTGGTCGAGGACGAGGAGACCTGGGCGTCGGACAAGCCGAGGAATCCGAACGTGGTGGAATGAGTTCGGCCGTGGGAGGTCCGGTCGAACTGTCCGTGCGCACTTGAAGAGGTGACCTGGCTTGACGAGCAGCCGACTGGCGCGTGGAGCAGCGGTGCTCGCGGCCGGGGCCCTGTTGTGGGGCAGCGCGGTTTCCCCGGCGGCGGCCGATCAGATCCGCGATGCGCAATGGGCGTTGAAGAAGTACGAGGCCGAAGCGCGGATCTGGCCCCTCTCACAGGGTGAGGGCGTGGTCGTGGCCGTCATCGACAGCGGTGTCAGCCAGAGCCATCAGGATCTTGTCGGTCAGGTGCTCCCCGGTGCCGACTTCTCCAAGGCGGGGACGGACGGCCGATCGGACTCCGATGGCCACGGTACAGCGATGGCGAGTCTGATCGCCGGGCGTGGTCACGGGTCCGGAGCTGGTGTCATGGGCCTGGCGCCCAAAGCGAAGATCCTTCCCATCCGGCTGAGCAGCGAGAACGAATCCTCGAACCCGCAGCAGAACGGTCTTGCACTGGCGATCCGCTACGCGGTGGACCACGGCGCGAAGGTCATCAGCATGTCGGTCGGCGGGGCCTCTCGCTTCGACTCGGTGCAGCGCAGCGCCGTCAACTACGCAGTCTCCAAGGACGTTGTCCTCGTTGCGGCGGCCGGGAACAACGGGCAGGAAAATCCGGTCGAGTACCCGGCGGCCTTCCCGGGAGTAGTGGCCGTCGGCGCGGTGGATTCGAAGGGGACTGTCTGGGACCGGTCGACGCCCGGTCCGGAAACCACCCTGGTGGGACCCGGTGCGGATGTCTACCACGCGTCGACGAAAACGGCGTCCGGCTATGCGGTCGGTGAGGGGACCTCCGGCGCCACCGCCTACGTCTCCGCTACCGCCGCGCTCATTCGTTCCAAGTACCCGGAGCTATCCGCCGGGCAGGTGATCAACCGGATGATCAAGAGTGCCACGCCGCCTCCGGATGCCTCGCCCGTGCCGAACAGCCGGTACGGGTACGGGATCCTGGCGCCGGCGAAGGCGTTGGAGCCGGATCCGGTGGTGGACCGGGGGCCGCGGGAGAATCCGCTGCTGGGGCGGGTGGAGTCGCAGGGGACTCCGCCGGGGGCGGGTACGGCGGTGCCGGCGGAGCCGACGGAGGAGCCGACCGAGGCGCCGTGGGAGCCGGGGGCGAACGGGAACCCGGGGATCACGTACACGCTGGTCGGGTTGGCCGTGCTGGTGGCGGTGGTGCTGGTCTGGCTGGTGCTGGTGCTGTGGTTCCTGCGGCGGCGCAGGCGGCGGGCTCTGGCGCAGCCGCCGGTGCCGCAGGGGGCCGGGGTGCCGGAGGCGGTGCCGCCGGGCTACGGGTACCCGCCCCCGCCCCCGGGGCAGTACCCCGGGGACGGTGGCCGGCAGCGCTGAGCCGTCGGGCTGCCGGGGCGGTCAGAGCTTCTGGTACATGACGTGCAGGCCGACGTAGCCCTTGTCGGGGTGGTGGAAGGCCTCGGGCACGGTGGTGAGGATCTCGAAGCCGAGGGACTGCCAGAGGGCGACGGCCCGGTGGTTGGTCTCGACGACGGCGTTGAACTGCATGGCCCGGTAGCCGTCGGCGCGCGCCCGGTCGAGGACGTGGGCGCAGAGGGCGCGGGCGATGCCGCGGCCGGCGTACTGCGGGTCGACCATGAAGCCGGCGTTGGCGACGTGGGAGCCGCCGCCGCCCTGGTTGGGGTGGGTTTCGGCGGTGCCGAGGACGGTGCCGTCCTCGTCGACGGCGACGAAGGTGCGGCCGGGCGGCTGCTTGAGCCACATGTCCCGGGCGGCTTCCTCGGTGATGTCGCTGTCCCAGGTGAAGGTGTCGCCGGCGGCGACGATGCGGTGGAGGAACGGCCAGATGGCCGGCCAGTCGTCGGGGGTGGCTTCGCGGATGAGCATCCGTCCAGCGTGCCCTGCGGGCCCGGGTGCCGACCAGTGGTTTTCACCCGGGCCGGGCGTGGTCACGGCGCCGGCTGCGGAGCCGGCTCCGGCGCCGGCTGTTCGGCGACGGCGATCTGCTGCCGGTGGTGCGCGGGTGCGGTGATCTCGTCGAGGACGGCGACGGCCAGGTCGGCCTGGGCGATCCGGGGGCCGAGGAGTTGCGGGCCGCCGGTGCGGTAGCGGCCGGTGCGGGGGGCGTCGCGGTCGAGGTCGAGGGGCGGGGTGACGACGACCCAGTCGAGGTCGGCGGGGGAGTCGGCGAGCAGGGTGACGGCGGCGGCGTGGCCGAGGGAGAAGGCGCGGTGGGCTTCGGGGAAGTCGGGGTCGTCGTGGAGGGCGGTGCCGGGGGCGGTTTCCAGGGTGGCGGCCATGCCGACGGAGACGAGGCGCCGGACGCCGGCCCGGTGGAGTCCCTTGACGAGGGCCGTGGTGGCGGCGGGGTAGAACTCCTGGGAGGGCAGGTCGGGGGTGTAGACGGAGGCGACGGCGGCGGCGTGTCCGGCGGCGGTGCGGGCCACGGCGTCCGGGTCGGTGATGTCGCAGCGGACCAGGGTGGCGCCGGCGCCGGCGAGGTCGTGGTGGCGTTCGGGGTCGCGGACGGCGGCGGTGACGGCGAGTCCGCGCTGCCGGGCCTCGGCGACGACGGCGCGGCCGACCTGGCCGCCCGCGCCGAACACCACGATGGATCCGATGTCCGTACCGGTGACGCTCATGGCTGTGGTCCCTCCGTTCGCTCCCCGACGGTTCGGGGTGGTGCGGAGACCGTAGGCGGAGGGGTGCCGGTTACTTCAACGGTACCGGTCGGGGTCCGTACGTCCGTCGGGTCGGCTACCGTCGGGCGCATGACGCAGACCGCGCCCGCAGCCCCGCTGTCCCCGGACCTCTTCGACCCCGACTGCGAGGTGCAGGCGCTGCCGGTGCTGGGCGGGCGGAAGTGGGCCTGGAAGATCATGCGTTGTCTGGAGGGCGGGCCGCGCCGCTTCTCCGAGCTGCGGGTGCCGCTGACCGGGATCACCGCCAAGGTGCTGGCGGAGTCGCTGCGGGCGATGGAGCGGGACGGCGCGGTGGCCCGGGTCGAGTACCCGGAGAACCCGCCGCGGGTGGAGTACGGGCTGACGCCGCTGGGCCGTTCGCTGTTGGGGCCGATGGACGCGGCCTGCGACTGGACGCGCGCCAACCTGGGGTACCTGCTGGAGGCCCGGGAGGCGTACGAGCGCGAGCAGGGGGAGCGGGCCGCCGGCTGAGCGCCCCCCGCGGCAACCCCCGCCCCACCGGCGCCCCCCGCCCCGCCGCACCCCTCCGCTCCGCCGGTACCACCCCCCGCGGCAACCCCCGCCCCGCCGAAGCCCCTTGGCCCGGCTGGCAGCATTTCGGCGCCCGCTGGCGGTACGGCCCCTGGTGGGCCCGTGGGGGCGAGCGCCATCCTGGACGCATGATCACCCCCGAGAACGCCCCCGCCCCCGAGAGCTCAACCGCGGAGAGCTCCGCCCCCCAGAGCCCCGCCGCCGACACCCCCGCCGCCCCGGTGCCCGACACCAAGGACTGGACGTGGGTGCTGGAACGCCCGTGTCCGGACTGCGGGCTGGACACCCCGGCGGTGACCCCGGCGGACGTCGCCGGGATGGTCCGGGCGAACGCGGCCGCCTGGCGGGCCGTGCTGGCGGGCGACGACGCGCAGGTGCGCCGCCGCCCGGCGCCCGGGACGTGGTCGGACCTGGAGTACGCCTGCCACGTCCGGGACGTCTTCCGGCTGTTCCGCGTCCGGCTGGCCCTGATGCTGGACCTGGACGGCCCGCTGTTCCCCAATTGGGACCAGGACGAGACCGCTCTCGCGGAGCGCTACTGGGAGCAGGACCCGGCCGTGGTGGCGGTCGAACTGGCGTCCGGCGCGGAGGAGTTGGCGGCGGCTTTCGAGCAGGTGTCGGGGTCGCAGTGGCAGCGGACGGGTGACCGCTCGGACGGCGCGCGGTTCACGGTCGAGTCGTTCTCCCGCTACCTGATCCACGACCCGGTCCACCACCTGTACGACGTGACGGGCGAGCGGGTCTGAGGGCCGGCCCGCCGCGCGGCGCGGCGGGCCCCGGGCCGGGGTCTCCGGCGGCGGGGCGGTCGGGCTGCGGCCGGGGTCACCAGCCGGAGGCCTCGTGCAGCATGGTGCGGCGCAGGCGGCCGGCCACGCTGGCGGTGTCGGTGCCGATGACATCGGCGATCTCGGGGGCGGCCAGGCCGACGACGTAGTGCAGGATCGCCAGGTCGTCGTCGGCAGGGTGGGCGGCCCGGGCGGAGTCGAGGGAGCGCTGGGCGCGCTCCACGACGGTGTCCCTCAGGATGCGCCAGGCGCGCGCGGTCGGGTTGGAGCTGCCGAGCAGGTCGCGCCAGTGCACGGCGATCTCGGCGAACGCCGTTTGGACGGCGCGCGCCGCGTCGGCGGGGTCGGGCAGCCGGACCCGGGCGTAGCTGAGGTAGCGCGGCCGGTGGAGTTCGCAGAAGGCCGCGAACTCCAGGGGCACGTCCGGTCCCAGCAGTACCTCGGTCGGTTCGCCGGACCTCGGGGGCGGCTCGGCGGTGCTGTCATGACGGTTGGTCATCTCTGCTTCTCGGCACGGGAGATGGTCGGCGGACGGGGTCGGTCGGGTGTGCTCACTCTACGGTAGGCGCTCGGTGCACTGGGTTACCAATCCGATTGAATGCCCGGAACGCGCCGACGCTCGGCCGGTTCCACGACGGTCCGGCGGGAGGGCTCCCGGGGGAGCGGGCTGCGCAGCGACTCCCCGGGAGTTGTTGCGAGCACGTCGTACCTGGTCAGAGAGGGGAACGGCGGGAGCTGCAAGGCGGTCGAGCTGCCACGGTAGGGCCTGCGGCGGCCCACGTCCACGCCCGCGACACTGGTCCGCACCCGTACGGGCGTCCCGGCGGCCATCGCCGCGCACACACTCACGATCATCCGCACAGCCGTACCGGCGGCCCCCGTGGCGGTGCGTCCGTACGCCGGCCGGACGGCCCCCGCCCGCCCTGCCGTGCTGCGCCCCCCGCGCGGTCGGTGCCGGGGTGCCTCAGTGCACCCGGTGGTCCGCCGGGTGGATCCGGTCGTCGGCCGCGCCCCCGCGCTCGACCTGGGTGGGGAAGGACTCGACGGCCCGCCGTCTGGCGAGCCGGGCGGCGGCAGCGGCGGCGGCCCCGGCCGCTGCTGCGGCGGCGGCGGCCTCCGCGGCCGCGCTCTCGGCGTCCGGCGGGCCGGCTGCCCCGGCC